>JBDTIC010000259.1:0-5729 GCA_039936595.1 Ginsengibacter sp.
CAAAACACCATTGCTACACTATCTAAAGCATTAGGCCATCCTGCAAGGATTGCTATTATGGAGCATTTGCTGAAAGTAGGAACCTGCATTTGCGGTGATATTGTAAACGAACTGCCACTTGCACAGCCAACCATCTCCCAACATTTAAAAGAACTCAAAAATGCCGGTCTCATCAAGGGAAATATTGAAGGGAATGCAATCTGCTACTGTATCGAGGAAAAAGCAATCAGTAAACTGCAATCTTACTTTGTCAACATTACTACCACATTAAAAATGAAAAATACTCCGAAAGCCAAAGGATGTTGTTAATCTAAAAATCTAAGAAATGGAAAATTCAGAAAAACTCAAAGAAATCGTAAGGCAGAAATACAGTGAAATAGCTTTGCAGGATAAAGAAACCAACCAATCATCCTGTTGTGGGTCAGGAGGCTGCTCAACAGAGGTTTATAACATTATGAGTGATGATTACACAGATTTAAACGGGTATAACGCTGACGCCGATCTAGGTTTAGGTTGTGGCCTGCCAACACAATTTGCCAAAATTAAAAAGGGTAACACTGTTATTGACCTGGGTAGCGGTGCAGGTAATGATTGCTTCATCGCGAGAGCAGAAACAGGCCACGATGGCAAAGTGATTGGAATTGATTTTACACCTGCGATGATTGATAAGGCAAGAACTAATGCAGAAAAATTAAATTATCAGAATGTGGAGTTCAGGCAAGGTGATATTGAAAACATTCCTGTGTCTTCAAATGTGGCTGATGTGGTGGTAAGTAATTGTGTGCTGAATCTTGTGCCTGATAAGAACCTGGTTTTTCAGGAAATATTTCGGGTATTAAAACCTGGAGGACACTTCAGTATTTCAGATGTAGTCTTGGTAGGAAATTTGCCTGTTACATTAAAAAAAGATGCCGAAATGTATGCAGGGTGTGTATCTGGCGCTATTCAAAAAGAAACCTATCTTGAACTTATTAAAACAAACGGCTTCAGCAACATTACCCTTCAGAAAGAAAAGTCTATTCATATCCCTGATGATATTTTAAAAGACTATTTAGGTGAAAACGAATTAATCGACTTCAAAGCCGGTAACACAGGTATTTTTAGCATAACTGTTTATGCCGAGAAACCCGGTTCTTGCTGTGGGACAGAGTGTTGTAACTAAGATACTCCTCAGAATTTGTTTAACCGCTGTTGCAATAATTAAGTTTATGGCTCGTAAAAAGATTTTAGTGCTTTGCACCGGAAATAGCTGTAGAAGCCAGATTGCGGAGGGCTATCTTATGTATTATTCTAATGGTAATGCAGATATTTATAGTGCAGGTATCGAAGCCCATGGTGTAAATCCGAAGGCCATTGAAACTATGAAGAAAGACGGCATTGACATTTCAAAGCAGACGTGCAATAAAATTGACGAATACCGTAATATTGATTTTGATTTTCTAATTACTGTTTGCGATAATGCAAAAGAACGTTGCCCGTTCTTTCCAACAACGGCAAAAAAGTTTCACCAGAATTTTCCTGATCCTGCCAAAGCAAAAGGCACTGAACAGGAAATTATAGAACAGTTTCGACTAGTACGAAACCAAATAAAAGACTATTGTAAAAATTTTATAGAGAATAATTTTTAATTCAAAATATCCCCATAACAACCTCAACTTCTTATAAACTTAAAAAGACGGCAGTCAGCCGTCTTTTTAATACGATATATTTTTATTCCTTATCTCCTGTTTCCAAACATCCTGAGAAGGAAAAGGAAGATATTAATAAAGTCTAGGTACAGTGTGAGCGCACCTAGAATAGACATTTTCTTAACGTCATTGGCATTAACTGCCACGCCACTTCCGTCATACTCTAAACCTTCGCCAATTCTTTTTAATTTCTGAACGTCGTAAGCAGTCAAGGCAGTAAATACCATTACACCAATAATGCTTATAATATAATCCAGTTGGCTACTGTGTAAAAAATAATTGATAACCATCGCGATTAATACTCCTATCACACCCATCATCAGAATACGGCCAAATTTGGTAAGATCCTGGTTAGTAGTATATCCCATGACTGCCATGACACCAAACATTGCTGAAGCAGAAAGAAAACAACCCAAAACGGAGCCAGGTGTAAAAGTCAATAGAATAAAGCTAAAGCTGATACCATTGATTATAGCGTAAGCCATAAACAAAGCCATCAGCGCTGTAGAAGAAAGCCTTTGATACGCAAAAGACATGATGAGTACAAATCCCAACGGAGCAAATAAGGTGATTTTGCCCAAGCCTGTCAACCCCGTTGGTGCGACGAGGTAACTTAATAACTGATTGTTTATCGAAAATTGCCACGCAAATAATGCAGAGACACCCAGCGCAATAAACATCAGTAAAAATACATTTGCTATAAACGAACGGGTACGGGTTTGCTCACCGGTAGGAACGTAAGTTATATTTGAAATGTTAGCGTTTCTATTTGTTAATTCCATGTTTTAAAATTTTGAGTAAATGTAATGCTGATTTTCTAATCTAAAAAACCGTTAAAAAGATTTAAGATTTTAGTAGCTAAAATCCAGTTAAGAGAATTACTAATTGGGTGCTAAAGTCCTAATTGAAACCTCAGATTAAAGCATCAAACCAGACTTTCTTGTCGTTATTCCAGTCACCATTATAATTGATAGTCAATTCTTCCCCAACTTGTATCTCTCTCACCGTTTTAATTTGAATAGTATCTTCTTCAAAATCCATAAAATATTCGCAGTTACTTGTATAACTATGATTATAAATGGACACAAACCCTAAAGCGATACAGCATGTTTGACTGTCATTTCCCCAGTCAAAAATATAATCGTGCAATAAAGTTCGATCTACCAATAATTTATCTTCATGACCCATCACTATTACCGGCGCCTCTTCAATTACAGTTCCCTCATTAATCTTTTCAGTGGTAAAAACACCTCTCCCTTTGTCATTGGTATTCTTTATGTACAAACAATCTTTAATCATATAGGAAGCTATTTTCTAAAGATAAAATAAATTATTTTTGCGCCCTTATCTGCAAAGCAAGTATGTATGACCGAAGAAGAAATTACAGTTCAGGACTTATACGAAGATGTTTTGAAGGAAGGTGATGAAAACGGTATCATCGAATTTCTAAATCAACAAAACATCAGCGATGTAGCTGAACTCATCTACGAAAATGAGGATAGGGAAATTGATATTTTCATGCATCTCTCCATGCATCGTGCCTTGGCTCTTTTTAAGATTTTAGAACATCCGACCCAAAAAAGAATTATAAAAAATCTTCCTCCTTCAAAAAGTGCTGAAATATTAAATGAAATGCAGCCGGATGACAGGACTTCATTTTTCGAAGATTTACCCAATGAAGTAGTAAGAGAGCTGATAAAAACGTTGGTTCCTGAAGAAAGAAAAATTACTCTTTCGCTTTTGGGTTATCCTGAAAATAGTGTAGGAAGGCTAATGACACCAGATTATGTGTATGTATATGAGTATAATACTGTGGCTGAGGTATTGAATGTGATAAGGAGTGTAGGAAAAAACACTGAAACTATTGATGTAGTGTATGTCATTAATAAGCATGGAGAATTATTGGATGACCTCAGGATCAGGGAATTCATTCTTGCTTCGCCAGAGACGAAAGTAAGCGAGATGATGGATGGCCGATTTATTGAATTAAATGTAAACGACGACCAGGAAACAGCCAGTGAAGTTTTTAAAATGAATAATCGGGTAGCCCTGCCGGTCGTAGATGATTATAACGTACTGCTTGGTATTGTTACGATTGACGATGTTTTGTGGGTCGCCGCTGAGGAATTCAGTGAAGATATGCAGAAGATAGGTGGTGCTGAAGCTTTGGATCAGCCTTATCTTGAAACACCTTTTTTTGAATTAGTAAAAAAGAGAGTTGGTTGGTTGACTATTCTTTTTTTTGGAGAAATGCTTACTGCTACTGCTATGGCATTTTATAATGAAGAAATGGCTAAAGTGATCATTCTCACCAATTTCATTCCTCTGATTATCAGTACCGGAGGTAATAGTGGTACACAGGCCTCCACTTTGATCATCCAGGCTATGGCCCTGGGAGAAGTGAAAATAGCTGATTGGTGGCGGGTGATGAAAAGAGAAATTTTGTCTGGGCTCCTATTAGGCACCATACTTGGCGCTATAGGATTTCTGAGAATTTCCCTTTGGAGTTTCCTGATGCACCATGGTATAATGGCTGATATTTACGGAATTTACTGGGTCAAAATTGGTCTTACTGTTTTCTTATCCTTAACCGGAGTAGTGCTTTGGGGCTCTTTGATTGGCAGCATGCTTCCTCTTCTTTTAAAGAGATTAGGCGCTGATCCTGCTTCTTCATCTGCTCCTTTTGTAGCTACTTTGGTGGATGTAACAGGCCTCATAATCTTCTTCAACGTTGCTTTACTTGTTTTGAGAGGAACTCTTCTATAAAAATTTGATTAGTAAAATCCATCAGCTCATTTAAAGAGTAATCTAATAACTTATGAGCCTTACCGCCCTACTTCCCCCATTCACCGAATACATTCCCTCAGAAAAAATTTCAGGGTATTTTTGCACACGATTCTAAAAAAATAAAAATAAGAATCACTTGCCTTTTAGAAACAAAATATTGCATGAAGCCTGATTCCACAGAGAGAAAAAAATCCAAGCCGAATATATTTAAAATATTGAAGCCTTATTCAGGCATGATTGGCATCCTCTTGTTTTTTGCCTTGCTCAGTAACGCACTTAACCTTGTAATTCCTAAAATCATTCAATTCGGTATTGACGACTATAACAAAGGCAGTTTTGACATGCGTCAAATCATTACCTGGTTTTCGATCGCGACTATTCTAATTTTCATCTTTACCTATCTGCAAGGCATCATTCAGACCTTTGCATCAGAAAGAGTAGCAAGGGATATGCGAAGAAAACTCTCTTTAAAAATTTCACAACAGGATTATGTTTATATACAGGACACTACTCCCGGAAAACTCCTTACCAATCTTACTTCTGATGTAGACTCAATAAAGATGTTCGTAGCGCAGGCTATTGTATCCATTGTTTCTTCTATCGTATTGATTGTTGGTGCCAGCATTTTATTATTAAATATAAATTGGAGATTGGGCTTGATGGTCTTACTAATCATACCCATCATTGCTACCACTTTTTTTATGGTATTCAAGAAAGTAAAAATTTTATTCAAAAAGACGCAGGAAGTAATTGATTGGCTTAATAAAGTAATCAATGAAAGCATATTGGGAGCTGCACTGATACGGGTGCTCAACGCGCAATTTACCGAATACAATAAATTTATGGATGCCAATACCGAGGCTAAAAATTTAGGCTTATCCATTCTGAGATTATTTGCTACTCTCATCCCCATCATTGTGCTGACATCTAACCTGGCAAGAATTGCTGTTCTTGGTGTAGGTGGACATTTCGTTATCATCGGCAGCATGACTTTGGGAGAGTTTGCAGCCTTCAACAGTTATATCGCTATATTGATTTTCCCCATTATCATGATTGGTTTTATGAGCAATGTGATCGCGAGGGCTTCTGCTTCTTATCAAAGAATTCATAACACACTTGAATCTCCCGATTTTGTGGATAAAGGAACAATCACCACTGCATTAACCGGCGATATTCAATTAAAAAATGTCAGCGTCTATTATGGCGAAAATCCAGCCTTAAAAAATATTTCATTTTCAATAAAAGGAGGAACTA
>JBDTIC010000260.1:0-12097 GCA_039936595.1 Ginsengibacter sp.
GTATTGCAGTGAATCACTTATTAGGCTATGAAAACAGAGTAGCCATGACCAATCGATTAAACCACATACCCACACCTGAATCGAATGAGGAAGCTTATTTGTTTTTTGACTATTTTTTAAAATACAAAGGACTGGACTTTAAAAAATCAAGATAGACCAATTTAAAATAAGAAATACGAAAATCGTCCTTTTTTTCAAATGCCAGAGTACAACTAACAAGTTGTGACTTTATTTACCAATCTCTTATTTAACTCTTGTCGCTCTTACATTCAGGCAGAGCTTCCTGTGCCAAGTTTTGCAATTGTTCTTTGATATTCTCTAAAGTAATGTCCCAGATAATTTCGTCATTAAGAATTTTGCGATTTGCTTTTGTTCACTTATATTCAGCTTCTCTACTTTAGTAATTACACCTTTCAATTCTGTATCCACATTTTTATTTTTTAAAAATAAACTTTTTGACAAAAAATAATCGCTTTCTAAATGTGATTTAATTTGAGTTGTTTTTCTGGCTGCCATTATAGATCCTAAACTTTTGTGCTTCTCAAAAGTTTTTTTTACTAGTATCCGACTATTAGATGAAAGTGAATTTTTACTATAAAACCTTTTTAATTTCAAAATCTTTTTCAATATATGGTGCTCTGATATTTCATTGAAGTTCTATTTCACTAAAATAATATCACCACCTTTCTTTTCATGAAGATTACGATCAAATCAATAGACAAATAAACTATTTCAAACGTTGTAGTAGCGGCTTATTTGGGTTATTGATTTTTCAAACACATATTTATATTAGATTTGTTAACGATAATATAAAATGCTGTAGTGTAAAATCAAAACATATTAATTCCACTCAGAATAGAAAGGAATAAAAAACCATTCTTCCACGGCTTTTAAACCAAAATTTCAGTAAATACAGCTTTTAAAACTGTTACAAAAAATAATATTTCCACTCTCAAACTAATAAATTAGATTTTCTAATTTTTCGGCTCTCATCAATTTTTACTTTAAAACAAACTAGAACAATGACTACTTATTTAAGTTCCAAGCTGGATCAGAGTTTCGCCAAATTTTATCATCGGCGTAAAACAACGATTCAGGAAGCAGTGGCTGAAATTAGAATGCCAGTAGCAACGGTAATAATTATGCTATTATTTACTTTTACAGCCCAATGGCTTTCTGCTCTGCCTTCAAAAAATTTCCAACAAAATATTGTAACCGGCAGAGTGGTAAATTCTAATGGAGAGCCTCTTGCAGGAGTAAGTATTACAGTTAAAGGAACCAATGTTGGCACCTCAACAGATGGTCAGGGAAAGTATTCAATTGAAGTTTCTCGCAATGGCACTCTGGTGTTTTCTTATGTGGGATATACAACAAAAGAAGAATCGGTGGATGGCCGCTCCAATATAGAATTAGTTATGGATGCAGGTATTTCTGAATTAGACCAGGTAATAGTTATCGGGTATGGAACACAGAAGAAAAGCGATTTGACAGGATCAGTAGCCAGAGTCTCCATGGATGATAAAGCTACCCAGGCCAATGTAAACCTTTTCCAGGCCTTGGTAGGCGCTTCGGCAGGTGTAAACCTTGAGGAAAGAGGTGGCGCTTCTGGTGAGCCGACTCTTTCAGTAAGAGGGCAAACTTCTTTGTCAGCTTCTGACAGGCCTTTAATTGTTCTGGATGGCGTGATCTATAATGGCAGTATTTCCAATATTAATGTCAACGATGTGCAGACCATAGATATACTTAAAGATGCCAGCGCCGCGGCGGTGTACGGATCAAGGTCGGCTAACGGGGTGCTCCTTATTACCACTAAAAAAGGTAAATCAAAAAAACCTGTTATATCATTCAGTGGGTATACCGGGTATCAGGATATGACCAATAATCCTATGAGAGTGATGAATGGAGACGAATTTGCAACCAGGTTGCTCGACCTGGATTGGGAAAGAAAAGTATATGCCTGGTATAAAACCAATCCGACCAGTGATGCAGGGAGGCCGGCAAGGCCTGATGCTACCAACCGTGAGACAGTAGCTTCATATCTTAAAACATATCAAGAGAATCAGAACTATCTGGCAGGAAAGAGCACTAACTGGGTAGATGAAGTTTTACACAAAGGGCCCATGCAAAATTATAATGTAAGTCTCCAGGGGAATGCTAATAATACTTCTTATTATATTTCAGGCTCCTATTCCGATGTGGAAGGAATTCAATTAAATGATAAATTTAAGAGAGTTACGCTTCACAGCAATTTAGAAAGTGAAATAAATAGCTGGCTTACAATTGGGGTCAATTCGTCCTATAGTTACAGGGATAATTCAGGCATAGCTGCTAGCCTGTATAGTGCTAGGGTAGCAAGTCCACTGGCTGATAATTACATCGGAAAGCCAAACTATGATATTTATCTTGGTGGTGAATTATTTCAACCCTATCCTCTCGTAAACCTGTTTATTGACAATTCAGACATCAGTAACGAATTGTTCGCAGTAGCTAGTGCCAAAATAAAGATTCCATGGATACAGGGTTTAAGATATGAATTCAATTATTCCCAGGTTTACTCCAACTCAAATAATAACACATTTAATTCCAGCGCTACGCCAGCAGGAGTTTCAAACCGAGGATACGCAGTAAAAAGTCCTTCAGAA
This sequence comes from Ginsengibacter sp., assembly GCA_039936595.1. Lineage (GTDB taxonomy): Bacteria > Bacteroidota > Bacteroidia > Chitinophagales > Chitinophagaceae > Ginsengibacter. The sequence goes on from JBDTIC010000260.1 coordinate 2,643, forward strand.
GATAGGGATTGGAATATCAACAATATAATAACTTACTCAAGAGCCTTTGGAGATCATCAGGTGAATTCTACTTTACTTTTTAGCCGTGAAAAAAGAACAGGTAATTCTTCAACCCTTACGGCTCAAGGATTTGATAATGAAATCCTGGGGTACAATAATATGGGACTTGGCGAAGGCGCCACAGCAGCTTCTACAGCTTATGAAGAAAACAGCCTTTCCTACATGGCGCGTGTTAATTATATTTATTTGTCCAGGTATATGTTGACGGGAACCATACGCCGTGACGGATTTTCGGGATTTGGCGCTGACAACAAATGGGCAACATTCCCCTCACTTTCTATCGCCTGGGTGGTTTCAGAGGAATCCTTTTTAAGAGATAAGGGTTTATATATGAAACTAAGAACCTCTTACGGTAAAAACGGCAACCAGGGAATAGGGCGGTATTCCAGTTTGTCAAGAATGGCAACCAGTTATTACGTTTATGGACAAGCCACCGCTATTGGACTTTATCCAAGTACGTTAGGTAACCAGGACCTGCGCTGGGAGACTACTGCGTCTTATAATGTAGGCGTGGACTTTGGGTTTCTTAAAAACAGGATTACAGGTTCGCTGGATCTATATACTGCTGAAACAAAAGATGTGCTGGTACAGCGTCAACTTCCTAGAGCTGCAGGCTATTCGAGTATATGGACTAATATAGGTGGAATTGCCAACAAAGGAATTGAACTGGAAGCTACTTCTATCAACTTGAATAGAGGCTCATTCAGTTGGAAAAGTAATTTTGTGTTCGCGCTCAATAGAGACAAGATCAGTAAACTATACGGCGGAAAGAAGGACAATGACATAGGTAACTCATGGTTTGTTGGAGAGCCTATTAGTTCAATTTATGACTATCAGATGGCAGGAGGAGTGTGGACAGAAGACGAACTTTTCAAAGGAAAAATTTTACCTAACTGGTATCCCGGACAGTTCAGATATGTGGATCTGAATGGCGATAATGAAATAGACCCTAATAATGACAGGACGGTAATCGGATATCAAACGCCCAGTTACAGATTCAGTATTGGTAATACGTTATCTTATAAGAATTTCACTCTGTCTATATTTATTAATTCTATCCAGGGTGGAAAGCGTTACTATTTAGCTGATAATGCTCAATACATTAACCCACTTTTCTATTATCCTGAAAGAATGAATAATTCAGCAATCAATCCTTACTGGAGGCCAGACGTACCTACTAAAAATACAACCGGTATTTATAATCTACCTCTTCGCCAGAGTGGGATTTACCAGAGCAGAAGCTTTGTTAGGTTGCAGGATGTTTCCCTTTCATACACACTAGGACGAAGTATACTGGATAAATTAAAATTACAATCTGCACAGGTATATTTATCAAGTAAGAATCCATATGTGTGGACCAATTGGCAGGGATGGGACCCGGAGATAGGGGTTACTGATACGCCACTTATGCGTAATCTTATAATTGGATTAAGAGTTAGCTTATAATGATTCTAAATTTGATTAATTATGAAATTCTTTAAAAAATATAAAATAATGAACAAGGATATTAAAAAAATCAGCCAAAAGTATTTAATGCTGACAATTGTTACATCATTACTATTTATCTCCTGCAGTAAAAAAGTGCTTGAGGAAAAACCTTTGGATTTTCTGTCACCAAATAATGCGTATCTCACAGAAGCGGGTGCATTGCAAGGCGTCACAGCAATCCATGAACGTATTCGACGTGCATATTATTCGTTTGAAGAGTTTGCCACAATGAACTGGGGAACGCATGGATCAGATGAAGGTTACGAAGGTGAAGATGTCGTGCCTGGAAGTGGTTATATCAATTCTTACAAGGATGATGTGTATCCAACAGCAGGGATGGTTGTAGGTACCTGGAATACAGGATTCGAAATTATTCAATGGGCAAATGTATTGATTGATAAAGTGGAGAAAGCAGATTCAAGTGTCTTCCAGGGTGGTATAGTCGGGAAAAATAAATATATAGCTGAAGCAAGGTTTTTCAGAGCATGGGCATACCGGTATCTTGTTTCCACGTATGGTGATATTCCACTTTTAAAGGAACCTGTTAGTACCGCAAAAGATGATTTTGTAAGAGATCCTATTTCAGAAATTCAAGATTTAATGGTGGAAGATTTTAAATTTGCTGCCGAGAACTTGCCAAGGCCGGGACAGGAAAATGCACCTGGCAGAATTACCCAGGGACCAGCATGGCATTACCTCGCGGAAACTTATCTTGAACAAAAAAAACCACAGTTGGCAGTTGATGCAGCTACGCATGTAATTAATGACTACAATTATGCGTTAATGACTCATCGTTTTGGTACAAGGCTTGGGACTGATATCTGGGGATCGGGAGATCCTTATTATGATCTCTTTGGTTTTGGTAATCATAACCTACCGGAGAATACCGAAGCTATGTGGGTAATTCAGGTAGAGCCGCCTCCTACTGTAGGTGGATTTGATATAGCAAGTGCCTATATTTGGGGCCCCCGCTATTTTAACATAGGGCTTACTCCAGATGGTAAAACAGCCTTTCTTGGGGAGTTGTATAATGGTATTCATACCGGATATTCTGATTCACTATCACGACCCACAGCTAACTGCCGTGGTACCAGTCTTATATACTATACGATATGGTTGAGCGATTGGAATAAGGATGACCGCAATGCAGAACATAACATTAAAAGGAACTTTTATTTTGATAACCCAGCTTCTGCTTATAATGGACAAAAAATTGATTTCAGTCTTTACCATCCGGCACGTCCTAATCCTGTAGACGATACGTGTAGAGTCCTTTTTCCGATGCACACAAAGTTTACTGACCCGTTGCATTATTTTTTAGAACCCAACAGATCAGGCGGAGGAATTACTCACAAAGACTGGTATGCTTTACGTTTTGCTGAAACATTGCTTTTGCGTGCAGAGGCTTATGTTGATCTGAATAAACCTGATCTGGCCGCAGCCGATATCAATAAAGTAAGAGAGAGATCTCATGCTACTCCGGTATCACCGGCTGATGTAAATATTGATTACATCCTGGATGAAAGAGCCAGGGAACTTTACGGAGAAGAGTGGAGGCTTATTATTTTACGCCGCACCGGTAAACTGATTGAAAGAGTCTTAAAATATAATGATAATCCATATTGTCCTGGAGCTTTTATTGATCAACATAATTTCAGGTGGCCTATTCCTCAGCCTCAGATTGATTTGAATATCGGCCACGCTTTCCCACAAAACCCAGGATATTAGTTGAGGATAGTCACCTTCAATGGTGGGTGGGTATCTTATTAAAAAGCAGAGATGTAGGATATATTTCATACTGGCATAAATTGGGATTTGATGTCAGGTTATATGAGAGCAAATATGGCGTATGAGAATTATTAAATAACGTACATTTTCCTATGCAGGTACCGGAGTACTGCCCTTGCGAATGCGATCCAGGATCTTATTCTCATCTTTTAGGCGATTATTAAAGTAAAAAATATGGATGCTAATTTTAAATAAATTATTTAAATGGATTATTCTTTTAAATATTTAGTGAAAAGCCACAGGTTATTATACCCTTTTCTAACTATTTTATTTTTGGGAGTTTATAGTTTTTCCTATAAAGCCCAGGCTCAGTATTTGAGAATAGGTGTATTTAAAGTAGATGCCACTCCTCCTATAGGTAGTCCGGTTGCTTACGCAACAACCCGCTCGATTACCGATTCTCTAAGTGCCCGGGGACTTGTGATCCTGTCTGAACAAAAGCCTATTGTTTTATGTGCTGTGGACTGGATAGCGATTGGTAATGAGGGGCTTGATGTCTGGAAAGAGCGATTGGCAAAGGCTGCTAATACTAATGTTGATCGTGTTTCAGTGCATGTTTTGCATCAGCATGATGCTCCCTGGTGTGATTTTACTTTTCAACGTATCGTGGAAGAGTACGGAATAGAAGGGATACCCTTTGACAGAGCATTTTTGCTTAGAACTATCGAAAATGTAGCTTTGGCTGTAGAGAAAGCAAAAATGAATGCTCAAATAGTTACCAACCTAGGTTTTGGGGAAGCAAAAGTAGAAAAAGTAGCATCGAATCGTCGTATATTAGGAAAGGATGGCAAAGTGGCGATTGTTCGTTTCAGTAGCTCAACTGATTCCCAGGCCATAGCTGCACCGGAAGGAGTAATTGATCCATGGCTTAAATGTGTTAGCTTTTGGAATAAAGAAAAACCAATTGCCGTGCTTACCTATTATGCTACACATCCTCAAAGCTATTATGGCACCGGAGATGTAAGCTGTGATTTTGTAGGCATTGGCCGAAACGCATTTGAGAAAGTAATTGGTGTGCCTTGTATCCATTTTAATGGGGCAGGAGGCAATATAGCGGCCGGAAAATATAATGACGGTTCTCATGAAGTGCGGCCGATATTAGCTGATCGAATGGAAGTTGGCATGATAAAAGCCTGGAAAGCGACTAAGAAAATACCTGTTTCAGGAAAAGATTTAGTCTGGAAGAGTCAATTTGTAGCGCTTCCAATATCACCCGATTTGAAAGAAGATGAGGTTAGGGCAAATTTGAAAGATATGAAAAAATATACATCGGCTACCGAACTTGCGGCTACTAAACTCGCCTGGTTGATACAATCACAAGCGGGGAGGAAAGTGCAGGTGTCTTCTTTGCGTTTAGGTAATGTATGGCTGTTGAATATACCTGGAGAGGCATTTGTGGAATACCAACTGGCTGCACAGGCATTAAGACCTAATGATCACGTTTGTACTGCCGCTTATGAAGAATATGGTCCAGAGTACATCGGTACTAAGATTGCTTATTCCCAGGGAGGGTTTGAAATACCTGAGTCTTTTGTAGCTCCGGAAGTTGAAGGAGTATTGATGGGTGCAATCAATGAAGTATTAAAATAATGAGTATAGAGCGGTTGATTCTTTTGTAATAAAAATCACGGATAATAAATAGATGGGTAAGAGAATAAGCAAGGTGTAATTTTGTTTTCTGTGTTTTACGATCGGTATTACCCTGGTTTGTTAAATGCGAAAAATCTATTTCTTCAATAAGTTATTTATTTGGAGTTTGATGTTTAAAATGCCTATAGAAAAAGTAAATTATCTTTTGTTTTTATCTAACTGATTGTACAAAATAATTTGTCAATATAAGAGGAATGATTAACGTTTAAGAAAGCCGATTCAATAGTACTATTGTTTTTGAAAAAAGCAGTTTAGTTTTCTAATAATTAACCATCATGACTATCAAAATTCATGTAATCGGATTCGGGAAAAGTAATTGGATTAATATTCAATTACTTCTTTTATTGATCACAATATTCGCTTCCTGTAAACCTAAATCACATTATCCAGAACCGCTTACACCGGAAGAGTCTATGAAGACTTTTCATTTTGCTGAAAATTTTAAAGCAGAAATATTTGCTACAGAACCTTTGGTAATGGATCCGGTTTCCATGGTTTTCGATGGTAACGGAGATGCTTATGTACTTGAAATGGCGGACGCTAATATGCCTGATTCATTAGAAGGAAAATGTCAAATAATTAAGCTAATTGACAAAGATGGTGATGGACGCGCAGATGAATCGGTTATTTTCGCAACGGGTTTGACAGAAGCCACGAGTATTTTACCTTGGGATGATGGCATAATCGTGACGGCAGCTCCGGATATACTATATCTTAAAGATACTAGCGGAGATGGAAAAGCCGATAAAAAAGAAGTGATCTTTTCAGGCTTTTTTCAAGACAATGTAGATATGCAAATCACTAGTCTTTGTTTTGGTATAGACAACTGGATTTATGCAAATAACGTTGGCGCATCGGGTGAAGTTGTTTTTCACAGAAAACCTAATGCTCCGAAATTATCTATGAAGGGAGCTGATTTTCGTTTTCGGTTGGATCAGAATAAGTTTGAGGCTATTACAGGCTCCGGCCAGTTTGGACAGGCATTAGATGATTGGGGGCATAGGCTTTTTACCAAAAACTCACTTCATATCCAACAGGTAGTTATTCCAAGACGTTATCTTCAAAGAAATCTTTACATTCCTTTTTCTAACACAACTGCAGTCAAGAATATTTCAGACCATGATCCACTTATGTACCAGTTGGCCGAAACCCCGTACTGGCGACAGGTACGTACTGACCGGCGCAATAAGGTATTCCAGGAAAATCACTCCGGTCAAGTGGAATACGCAAGGGGTCATTTTACCGGAGCTTCCGGTGGAACATACTACGGTGGCGATGGTTTTTCAAAAGAATATTATGGTAATATATTCACGGGCGATGTTGCCGGTGGCCTGGTGCATAGAGATATCCTTTCAATTGACGGTACTGAACCTTATATGATAGCTAAACGTGGAGAGCAAGAGAAACAAAAAGAATTCATGGCCACTACAGATACATGGTTTCGCCCTGCAATTTTTTCAGTAGGCCCAGATGGTTATCTCTACGTGATTGATATGTACAGGCAGCATATTGAAGACCCGATTTCAATTCCGGATGATTTAGCTGCTGAAATGGACTTTACTAAGGGCAATAAATATGGACGTATTTACAGGATAGTGCCTGGAGATGCCGGCACTTACAAACCGGTGACTCCTAATCTCAAGAATGCGACTTCTGCAGATCTGGTTAAGGCGCTTACGCATCAAAATCGCTGGTGGCGTCTTACAGCACAAAGGCTACTTTTGGAGCGCCAGGATAAAAGCGTATTATCCGAGGTAAGAGATTTATTAACTAAGAATGAAGATCCAAGATTCAGACTGCATGCTCTGTATGTTTTAGAAGGAATGGATGCGCTTGATGCAGCTACAGTGAAGACGGCTATGAAGGATCCGTCGCCGGGCGTGCGCGAAAATGCTACGATACTTTCGGAACGCTTTCCTGTTTGCCTATCTCAGTTGGAGGAAATGGTTAATGATTCTGACATCAAGGTAGCTTTTCAGGCTACTTTGAGTTTAGGCCAATTCAATGATAACACAGTGATCTCTGCCCTGGCAAAATCACTGGAGCTTCATGGACAGAGTTCATGGTTCAGGATAGCAGTATTAAGCTCTGAGGCGGGGTCGGGGATTGACCTATTAAAGGCTTTGGAGAAGAATTTATTTTTTAATGAGACCTCAGCCTGGAAGCTGGCTTTTTTGGAGACTTTTTCTAATATAATTGGTGCTCGTAATGATAAAAGCCAGATCGTAAGTTTATTAGACAACCTAAATAAATCTTCAATAGCAAACACAGCGGGCTTGCAGGCAGCAAGTATAAAGGGATTGATTAAAGGACTCGAAGAGTCCGATGGGCTGAACGCTTCTTTAAAGACAAAATTAAAAGCTATAGGTACAGAAGCGGATGATAATTTCAGTAAAGCAATACAGGATTTGAAACAATATTTACATGAGGCGAATTAATAAATTGACTATGGGTTTAACTAAGAAAAGTTTTCGTTTTATTTTAAATAAATGGTGTTTTTACTTATGTCTTTTGTTATTCTGCCAGGTTTTGGTAAACCACAATGCTGTTATTGCGCAGGCAAACCCAGATCCGTCGTCAACTGGTCTTCGTCTCTCAACTTTTGATATAGATGCCACACCCCCAATAGGTAGCCATTTAGCATACGATACTGAAGTGAATAAGTGGGATTTAGGTTTACGCGCAAAAGGTATCGTCCTCATGGGTTCCGGAAAGCCCGTTGTGATGTGTGCCATAGATTGGATTTTAATATCTAACGAGGGGATGGATGCATTTAAAGATGCACTTGCCATTGCCGCGGGTACTACTCCCCAACGGGTCACAGTGAACGTATTGCATCAGCACGATGCACCTATGTATGATGCCGGAGCCGAACAAATTCTTCTCGAAGCAGGCATCGATCCGAACCTCAACAAGCCCATGAGTTTTGAAGGAACCTTTGCCAGGGAAACTATCCGCCACCTTGCAGTTGCCGTTAGGAATTCACTTGACCATCCACAACCTATAACCCATTTGGGATTGGGTGAGGCTAAAGTTTATAAAGTAGCTTCCAACCGGAATATCTATGGTAAAGATGGTAAAGTACGTGCAACTCGTTATACCGCTACGACCGATCCTGAATTACGCGCAGAACCCGAAGGTGTAATTGACCCAATGCTGTCATTGGTGAGCTTTTGGAATAAGGATAAGCCCGTTGCTATTATCAGTTACTATGCAACACATCCTCAAAGTTATTATCGTACAGGCGTGACTAATCCCGATTTCCCTGGTGTTGCCCGTTTCTACCAACAACTTGCCGTGCCTGACGCACTTCATATCCATTTTAATGGTGCCGGAGGCAATATTGGTGCCGGTAAATATAATGATGGTTCACATGAAAACCGGCTCATCCTGGCAACCCGGCTGGCAGATGGCATGAAGCGTGCGTGGGACGCTACGCTGCGTCAGCCCATAAAAGCCTCTGATGTTGACTGGATAGTAGAGCCGGTTTCTCTACCGCCTGCAAAATATTTGTATAAGATGCAGGAAGATCTGGCTAAAGACAACACACTGCTACTTAAGAATAATGATGTTGCCAGGAAGATGGCCTGGTTAAAAAGATGTGAAGGCGGAAAAAAATTAGATGTTGCCTGTCTCAAGATAAAAAATGCAAGAATACTATACATGCCAGGAGAACTATTTGTAGAATACCAGCTTGCTGCAAAATCGGCGCGACCCGATCTCTTTGTTGCGATGGCAGCTTATGGTGATTTGGGTACCGGTTACGTTGGTACGGCGCAGGCATATGGAAAAGGTGGTTATGAAGTAAGTGAACTTGCTTCAAATGTTGCCCCGGAAGTGGAGGGCGTTCTTATGAAGGCAATCAAAAATCTGTTGAATAAATAAGCCTGTTCTATTTCTTATTTGATTTTCTATCAAATTGTAAGAGATTGATAAATAATTTCAATAGCATGATAAGACATACCATTCGTTATAAAACATGGTTAAGACCCGGTAATGCATTGTTGAGGATCTCACTACTATTATTATTTCAGCAGATATTGTTAGGGCAAAAGCCAGTTACGCAAATTAATTCCGGACCACAGTTGGCGCAACAAACAGGGCTTCGTCTTTCAACATTTGATATAGACGTTACGCCTCCTATAGGTTATCCATTGGCGTATGATATTGATATTAATAAATGGGATTTGGGATTGCGTGCTAAAGGAATTGTACTCCTTGGAGCCGGCCAACCGATTGTATTATGCGCAATAGACTGGATCGCCATAGGTAATGAAGGCATGGATGCGTTTAAAAATGCACTTGCCGCGGCGGTCGGAACTACTCCACACCGGGTTACAGTAAATACGCTTCATCAGCATGATGCCCCGAGATTTGACGAAGGCGCTGAACAAATACTTCTTGAGGCAGGTATTGATCCACACATAATTAATAAGGTTAGTTATGATGGAACCTTTGGAAGGGAAACG
>JBDTIC010000261.1:0-6591 GCA_039936595.1 Ginsengibacter sp.
AATTGGTTCCGCATATCATCCTGTTTCTTTTCATCACGACTAAAAATTCGGATCTCTTTGAAATGATCGGTCTCAAGGAAACGGTGGAGAACAGCGTTTCCAAACGAACCTGTACCACCGGTAATGAGAAGGGTTTTGTTTTTAATAATCATTCTATTTATAAAGTATTTATTGGTTATTATTAATTTTAAAGTAGCTGATCGAAATGCGCTACCTGGTTCGTATCAAATGCTTCCTTGACATATTTCTGCTCCATGCTTAATCAGATACAACACTCCATTTTATTTTGAAATAATAAGAAATTGTTTATCGCCACAAAATTGTGTCAGTATAACTTCCAAAATTTTTATCTTTAGCTACAATGGTAAAATCCTCCGAAAGGCCTTGTGCAATAATTATTCTTTCAAAAGGATCTCTATGATAAAAAGGGATTGTAAGTAACTTTTGCAGGTGGTCAAAAGTAACTGATAAGATATCGATGTCGTTATCCGTTATAAAATGATTTATCTTATTAAAATCTGATTGAAGCTCTATTTTTTTAAGGCTTAATTTAATCGCGATTTCCCATAGACTTGCAACACTAATAAAGCATTTATTATTAATGTTCTTAATTGCATTGACTGACTTTTCAGGTAAAGAATTATCACCGTCCATAAACCAAATAAAACTTCGCGTATAAAGAAGCAAGCCCATTACCTATAATCTTTAAAATCTTCAAGACGTTCATCAAAATCTTCTGATATTTGGAAAAAGTCTATTGCATATCCAAATTGCCTTTCTTTTATATTCCTTTTTTTTGTGATTTTTGTTTAAGAAACTCAAAAAGGTGAGAAACTTCCTTTTTCATTTCTGCGGGTAAAGATGATATTTGGGCTAATAATTGAGTGTCGCTCATATTAAAAATTTAATAAAATCTGCTAATTAGTTTTCTGTTTCATTTCTAACCATTGTTTCCTTCATAACACTTTCTTGTAACTGTTTCCATAATTTTTCTTATGAGATTTTGATCCTCTTATCATTTCAACTTCTTTTACTTGCATTCAACACTGACAAGCCAATAATCTCATTATTTTCATACCGAATTATAATTTCATCTTCTGTCATCTCAGACCGATCAGCATGGTTCGGTTTTTTAAAATGAAGATATAAAACGTCGCCCACCTCATCGTAATTGGCCCATACATTTTTATGCTTCAGGAAGTAGGGAAGTAACTTATCGGTCTCTGTAATTAATGCTTCTTCCATAATATTTCTTTTTTATCAAATTTCTGAATTCTATCTGAGAAATAAGCTGTAATAACAAATCCGTCATCAGTATTTATTTCCTTATAAACAACAACAATGAACTTTTCAATATAACTCAATATATTGCTAACTGCAATTTTTTCATCAAAGTTCCCCTTATAAATGATAAATGGGTCTTCAATTGTTTCTAAAATATCATAATAAGAATCTGCCATTTCGGGATGGCCGGTAGTAATATGATACCAACGTTCATCATTTAATCTTATTGGGATGTTATTTTTTGAGAAAGCAATATCTGTCATAACCCCTCATCTTTTTTACTCTTTATTACTTTTCGTGGATTTCCAGGGACGATTACAAAATCCGGAACAAATTTTATAATACCTGCCCCTGCTCCGATTTTTCCAGTAAATGTTTTCACAAATACTTCCTCCCCAAAAAAATCCAATCCAAAACTTTCGTTACCCCAATAGTAGTAAACAAACAAATAACCTGATTTTTTAATCAGCCTACCTCTGAATTTATCCTGTTTGTTTCCAAAATCCGTTTTTCATTTGAGGATATATAATTACCAGGTCATCAAGGAGCTATGTTTGAGATGTTCGTTTTTAATGTTTTTTTCATCCGGATCTCTACAGGAAAACCTAATTTATCCGCTATTTTTTTTCCACATCCAATAATTCTAATATTGAGTAGGGATTCTTTCCATCATTTTTAAAAGATACCAAAATATCTAAATCACTCTTTTCATGCTCATGTCCTCTAACTCTTAAACCAAACAACCCGATTTTTTGTGGCGAATATTTTAGTAAAACAGAATTGATAATATCTATTTGATGAGTTTTTATCATTGCTATATTACTTAGTGATGTTCAAAATTAAATCATTTTATATGGTTTCAAATTATGCTGAATACATTTCAATCCAAAGTCGACCGGATCCGATAACTATCAGATGTCGGCCTAATTCCTAATTCCTAATTCCTAAACACCTTCCTGATACATTTTAAAACTCTCTCCAATTCATTCTCCGACAAATTACTTCCCGAAGGCAAACATAATCCGTCCTCAAATAATGATTCGGCTACTTTACTTCCATAATAAGGCGACTCCTTAAAAACCGGTTGTAAATGCATAGGTTTCCACAGGGGCCGGGATTCTATATTTTCCTTTTCCAAAGCTAACCTGATATCTTCCCGCTCAATGCCACCTGATTTTGCAGGATCAACAAAAACTGTAGTGAGCCACCGGTTACTATAGAATCCTGCCGGTTCGTTAACAAAAGTAATTCCCGGAATATCTTTTAATTCTTGTTGATAAAAAGAAAAATTAGCTCGTCTTTGTTCAATCCTGTCCGGCAATACCTCCATTTGCCCTCGCCCTATCCCTGCACAGATATTACTCATCCTGTAATTATATCCAATTTCCGAATGTTGATAATGAGGCGCAGGGTCTCGCGCCTGGGTGGCAAGAAAAGTAGCTTTTTGTACAAACCCCTCATTTTTTGAAACTAATGCCCCACCACCGGAAGTAGTAATAATCTTATTTCCGTTAAATGACAGAATACTCATTTCTCCATAAGTGCCACACTTTTTATTATTGATAGAAGAACCCAAAGCTTCTGCTGCGTCTTCAATAACAGGAATTTCATACCGCATAGATATCGCAATAATTTCATCCATCTTAGCAGGCATTCCATACAAGTGAACGGGTATGATTGCTTTTGGCTTTTTCCCATTTGCGATACGTGACTGAATAGCCTCCTCCAGAAAGACAGGATCTATATTCCAGGTATCCATCTCGCTATCAATAAATACGGGTGTAGCTCCCAGGTACCTTATCGGATTCGCAGAAGCCGAGAAGGTCATACTTTGACAAATAACTTCATCACCTGGCCCTACACCTAATAATATAAGCGCTAAATGCAAAGCAGCTGTACCTGAACTCAGCGCAGCAGTGTAAACTCCATCATCTAAAAAAGAAGAAATATCTTTTTCAAGCCCATTAACGTTCGGTCCTAGTGGTGCTACCCAGTTGGTATCAAAAGCCTCTGTAACAAATTGCCGCTCAGCACCTCCCATGTGAGGAGACGATAGCCATATTTTTTGATTCATTTTTCTATTTTTGTTTTTATCATTCTTCCCGGATTCCCAACCACAATTGCATAATCGGGGACATCTCTTATTATCACAGATCCTGCACCAATACTTGCCCACTTACCAACCTTTATACCGGGAATTACAGCAGCGCCAGCTCCAATATGTGTTCCTTCTCCAATATTCACTCCGCCGCATAAAGTTGCATTAGGTGAAATATGCGCGTAATCGCCAACAGTACAATCATGATCTATTGATGAATTGGTATTAATGATTACGTGTTCGCCAATTATTACAGAAGAATTAATACTTACCCCAGCCATAACCACGCTTCCTTTGCCTATTTGGGTTCGTTTAGAAATATTTGCACTTTCATCTTTCGCAATTCCAAAATTTAACTGATTTCTCTCGGCGATTTTTCTTCTGATGGTGTTATCTCCTATCCCGATTATCCAACTAACATCTTGCCATTCCAGAATGATTATTTGATTACTAACAGAATAATTTAAAAGTGATTTTTTTTGTGGATCGTCATCGTACAATCCCTTAACAACACAGCCTGACTTTTCTAATATCTCAATGATCACCTTTGAATGACCACTCGCACCATATATACAATATGTGTTATTCATTACTTTAATTTCCAATAAACCGTTCCATAGTTGCTGCTGTTACTGAATTGATACCTTCTGATTTAAAAACTTTTTTTATTGTTAGAAAAAAAATCCTGACATCCAAAAGAAGAGATAAATGATCTACATACCAGACATCATATTCAAATTTCTTTTCCCAACTTATTGTATTCCGCCCATTAACCTGCGCCCATCCGGTAATTCCTGGTTTTACCTCATGCCGTCTTTTTTGAGAAGTGTTATACAATGGTAAATATTCTACCAGCAAAGGACGTGGTCCAATCAAACTCATGTTCCCGTTTATCACATTCAGTAACTGGGGAATTTCATCTAATGAAGTTTTACGAATAAACTTTCCAACTGCCGTCAATCGATTTGAATCCGGTAACAGATTCCCTTCCTTATCCTTTTTATCATTCATGGTTTTAAATTTCACTACCTTAAAGATTTTCTCATCCAAGCCAGGACGCGCCTGCAGAAAAAAAACTTTTCCATTATTGGCAAATAATAATAAAATAACTACGATTAAAAACACAGGTGAGAAAATTATAAACGCGATAATAGCAACAATAAAATCCAAAGAAGGTTTTAAATATTTCCGGTAAATCATTTTGACATTTATAATCTTTTAAAAGTACCCCTCCAAAGAAACTATTTAAATGGATGCTCCTTCACGGGTAATTTGGCAAAAGGATGATAATCTCCTTGTAAACCAATTGGAGTGGCATGTCTGATGTTATGTACAATTTCAATAGCAGTCTTAGTTTCCCCAATGCGAAAGCCTTGCCCGGCAAGAATTGATTCGTAAGAGGTGGTATGCAGATCCGTAAACCCATCACTAAACTCAAGTTCCTTGCCTTGTATTTGAATGGATCTGTATGTTCTTTTCCCCTGCGCTCTTAAAGTTTCCGGTATGGTCTCTTCGTTGATACTTAAAAACCATCTGACTCTTGCTTTTTCCAGATCCAGGAATCCTGATGCTCTGTCGTAAGAGTGAAGATGAACAATATTGTTTTTTACGGGCCCAAAGACCCATGTTAACATATCAAAGAAGTGTACTCCTATATTAGTTGCAATCCCACCTGATTTAGTAACATCCCCTTTCCATGAGGTAAAATACCAGTGTCCTCTGGAAGTAAGATAAGTCAGATCAACATCATAGACTTTATTCTTTGGCCCATTAAGCACTTCTTGTTTGAGAGCGATTATAGATGGGTGCAGTCGTAACTGTAGTATAGAAAAAATTTGTTTGCCTGTTTCTTTCTCAATTTCCTCAAGTGCCTCTATATTCCATGGATTTAATACAATGGGCTTTTCACAGATCACATCTGCGTTGCTTCTTAAACCAAACCGGATATGGCTGTCATGTAAATAATTGGGAGAACAAATGGAAACATAATCAATTGGACGGCCCCTCCTTTTTAATTTGTCTATATGTCGGTCGAACCGTTCAAACTCAACAAAAAAATCAGCAGCAGGAAAATAGCTATCCATGATGCCAACACTGTCAAAAGGATCAAAAGCCGCCAAAAGATTGTTGTTTGTGTTCTTTATTGCTTTCAGATGGCGGGGAGCAATGTACCCGGCTGCGCCAATTAATGCGAAATCTTTCATCTTAAATTTAAGGTTGTAGTGATTTTATATAGAGAAGTTTTGTGAATAAAATTTCCAACTTCCTTCAATCGTTTTGAATCGAGTAACGTATTGCCATCCTTGTCTTTTTTATCGTTCATGGTTTTAAACTTCACTACTTCAAAAAATTTTCCATTCATGCCAGGCCGTAGTTGAAAGAAAAATAGGCCTGCCACTAATGGCAATCAATAATAAAATAACTACAACCAAAATGACAGGTAACAAAATATAAAAGAAGTAAGTGAAATCACAAAATCTAAAACTTGCTTAATGAACTTCCTGTAAAACATTTATGTCTTCACTTTAGCTTCAATTAGACGGTATGAAGTATCAACCGTATATTCCTTTTCAAGAAGAACTCTTGCTTTCTTTTTCATAAATAAAAATTCTTCTTCATTCGTAATCATTCTTTTTATAGCCTGAATCATTTTTTTTATATCACCTGACTGAACCCAGATTCCACATCCTGCCTTCTCAATCACTTCCCCAACGTCGGTATTTTTATCAGTAGCTGCCAAAACGGGCATACTGAATTCTAAGTAAGATAATAAACGGGAAGGAAAATTGGGGATAGTGAAATCAGGATTCAGAAAGATCATTCCCACATCACAGGACCCAACCAATAAATCATATTCGTTCTTAGGTAAACTTGCCAAAAGCCTGGCAGTTTTAGGTTTATGCTGCCTAAACCATTGCTCTATCTTTTTATACTCTCTTCCTGCACCAACAAGTAAAAAAAACACCTCCATATCAGCAGAATTTTCAATGGTCTGCAACAAAAAATCTATTCCCTGGGGTAAGCCCAAATTCCCACCATAAACAAAAATTTTCTTATAGAGTGGCAAACTATACTTTTCTCTTATTTTCAATTTATCCTCGATAGATTGCTCTATAGGTATTGGTTCTATTGAATTTGGATTAACCTCTATTTTGTCTGATAAAATGTATTCGTGATTTCTTATTATGTAACTTCTGTTAGCGGCGGAC
>JBDTIC010000262.1:0-6638 GCA_039936595.1 Ginsengibacter sp.
ATCGTTTGTAACGGTACTCCATTACTTCGAAGGCGTATAATATGTTTTAGTTTACTCATGATAATCGTTGTTCCAGCCATCTTGCAGTTTTAAAGGATAAAAACTGCAAAGCAAACGATTATAGAAACGAGTCTAAGGGTGGTCAACATTGCCTGAATGTCAGAACCTGTTTTTCTACAGGGTGGTCAACATTGCCGGAATGTCATTAAAAAAGAAAGCTTCCAGGGGTGGTCAACATCACCGGATTGAGTGGTCAAGATCAATCAGAATCGGTGGTCAAGATCGATCAGAATATACAAGTTCCTCATAAATCTTGTAGGATCGGTTTTCGTTAGCTCTGGTTATGGTACTTACGGCAACCACTTTACCAAGTCCTAAATGATATGTTTTATTGGCAACCGCATTTAGACACATCATTGTATCTGTAATACTTTGTCTATGGGTGAGCTGTCCGAAAGTCATGCATAAAAATTGTTTCCAACAACTAAATTCTTTTACCTTATAATCGCCGGAATGCCTGTTAACAATGGTTTGAAAGGACGTGGATGACACCAAGCCCATTAATTGGGAAAATACATACTTGCCTGTAAACATAACTTATTGATTATTAGGCAAATATAAAATTTCAGAACTGAAAAAAATCAAGTCGTCTTAGGTGTCAAATCCTCTGTAACTCAATATTGACAATATTTTCAAAGAACTAAGTGTTGCAATAACGCAACGCTAATGAAAATTATATAAAAATTCTTCGCAATTTTCCATCCTTGCGCCCTGTTCACCACCAGACTGATTTGTTCCTTTTTGGTAAAGAGTCTTTTGTAATGCAAAAAAACTGAGCACTAAAATACCCATTACACCAGGGATCATTTTTGCTAATATATTTATATGATGTCAAAAGCTTTTACATAGCAAAAGAAGGTGTTACTTCTGATGAAATTCTCATCGGCAGACCCTCGAAAATTATTTTAGAATTTGTCAATTTATCTCTCCCAAAGAACAATTCACCTTATCTATTTACGATTTAAGTGTACAATCAGAAGGATATGAATTGTATTTTATTGACCGGTCTTCTTATCACTCCTTTAATCGAAAGCTCCTTCAGGTGAGGTAGCTTCTGTTTCATCTTCGACCGCATTTTCATAATCAATCCCCTGCCTCTTCAATATTCCTTTTACCAGGAAGGCAAATACAACAATATAGGCATAGCACACAAGCGGTACCCAATAAGACTGATGAATGCCGTATCCCTCTATATCACTTTTGGATTCCAAATAATCTGCAAGCTTTCCCTGGATAGGAGGAATCACTCCTCCACCTAAGATCATCATAATTAAAAATGCAGATCCCTGCGTCGTGTATTTTCCAAGCCCTGCTATTGACAAAGTAAAAATAGCCGGCCACATAATAGAACAAAACAGGCCGCCACTCAAAAATGCGTATATAGCAATCTTACCCGTAGTGGCTAATCCAATAGCCATAGCAGCCACCCCTAAAAGACCAAAGATCAGAAGCATTCTTGCCGGCTTGTCCTTACTGACATAGAAGGCGCCTATCTGTATCAATACACAAATTATATAATAATAGAGAATCCTGACATCATATTTTGAAAGAGCATTTACCACTATTACAATGGCAAACGCGACTAACGGTACTATAAATGTCAATAGCTGTTTGGTGGACGGCTTGAAATCAAATGCTGAAATAGAACCTACCCAGCGGCCGATCATCAGGCTTCCCCAGTACATAGAAATAAAAACCGCAGCCTGCGAAGACTGAAATCCACCAAAAGACGGTTGGCTTAAAAGATCACTTAGATTGCTGACAATCGTGACCTCGGTGCCTACGTAAAGAAAAAGGGCGAGCATACCCAACACCAATTGTGGGTATTTCATGGCCCCCCACCCTTCGGGATTTTTCCGGGCGCTCATATTTGATATCAATAAACCAAGCACAACTACTGCCAGGGCCCCAAACAACCACTTAACACGATAGGTCTCCATTGAGATTTTATCCGATTCTGATGCATTGGTAAGATCTATTTTATAACTGCTGAAAACCGGCACGAACATGATGATGAGAAGCCCCGTTATAATCAGCAATGAGTACAAAGCTTTATTGGCTTTTTCCGTTTTCTCTGTTGAAATACCGGCAGGCACTTTTTTGGAAAAATAAAACATTGTGGCGGCGGCAATAAATAAGACACCCACACAGCTATAAAGAACGATTACTTTGCCAAGGCTTAACCCTGCTATCTTTTCATCAGTAATCGCTGCCGTGGTACCAAATAAAGCGAATGCAACTACCAGCGGCCCTATCATGGTGCCAAATGAATTAACCCCACCACCAAGGTTCACTCGGCCATTTCCGGTGGATGGATCTCCAAGCATAATTGCAAAAGGCTGGGCAGCGGTTTGCTGAAGTGAAAATCCCAGGGCTACAATAAATAGTCCGGCCAGCATTCCTACAAACGTATCTGCATTTACAGCTATGATCATGGCGGCTGCACCCACAGCAGAAAATAATAAGCCATAAACAATACTTTTTTTATAACCCCATTTAGCAACGAGATCGTTTCCACCAAAAGAGCCGTATGCAAAGAGAGCAAGGGCTCCTATATAATAGGCCAGGTAAAAAGCAAAGTCAATCAACTGACTTTGAAACTGGTCGAGATGGAAGTAATGTTTGCAAAAAGGGATAAAGACACTATTACCCGCAGCTATAAAACCCCAGAAAAAAAATACTATCACCAGGGTGCTGAGCGCACCGTAATTAGTAGGCTGTATTTTACCAGAAGCCCGTATTGGTTTTGATAAATTCATTGAGACATTGGCCATTTCTAATTCCTGGTTGGGTTAAAATTAAAGAATGAAAATAAAAGAATTTTTTCAACGTCAGCATTTTTAATCAAATTGTTTTTTAAACAGTAATAATAAAAACTCACACGAAACCTTCGCTAAAACAAAAAAACATTGCAGAAAATTGGCAAAAAAAATTTGAGTTGGAGCTTTTTAGTTAAGTACTTTTTTACTAAGATATTAATAATTATCTCAATATCTGACTAAATCATATTATGATATGCTGCCAAAGTTTAAATCTGATGTGGGTTTGATGTAAGCATCATTCGGATATCTTCCAAATTCACCCTGCCCTGAGGTGCAGTAAATCAGAATATATCTTGTAGAAGAAAACCAAGAAGTTTTTTTGACAACAATATTTTAATTATTGGTTGCAATTACCGGCTCGTTAATTTTTAAAGTTGATTCGGATAATGTTACAACTGGCTTACATTGGTTATTGTCATTCTATTTGCAATAACTTCCAAAAAAACGGTACCTAAGGAAGCGGAGATAAGATTGACAATTGTTGTTTTCATAAATTATTTTTTTTTGTTATTTTTTGATTGACATTATTATACTCCGAATCGATGCATAGAGTTGAGTAAATTCGAGAAAATTTTTTTAGGCATTCATCTTTACACAAACCGTTCCAGCACACAGTGTGCGTTATACTCACCACCCTATGGCAGCGCGGCCTGCGCGTCAATTTGAGATGCATTCCATCATCCTTTAAAAAAATATTTTCAGAATCTAACCAAACCTTTAGTTTAATCTTTTGAAGCGGACATAGGCTCTGCTGTAGATCACCTATTTAAAAAGACATAATTGACCGGAATAGTTTTTGGGACTATCACATGCTCTTCAACACCTCAAAAACTCAACTGATGGTATTCCAACCCATCAAAATATTAATGACCTCTATTCTTCAGGCAAAAATATCTTAACCGGGTAATTCACTATTTTTGCAATAAATAAAATATAAACAATGGCATCAAAAAAAATTGAAGAAATTTTAGGTGATAAGGCAGAAGGCTTGTTAAGTCATCAATGTAAAATTGACAAATCGATACTTACACTTCCCTCTCCTTCTTATATGGATAACATCTTTGTACAAAGCGACCGTAACAATCGTGTAGTAGGAAGTCTGCAGCAATTGATGGATCACGGTAGGCTTGGTGGTACAGGATATTGCTCCATTTTCCCCGTTGACCAGGGCATTGAGCACAGCGCAGGAGCGTCTTTTGCTCCTAATCCAATGTATTTCGATCCTGAGAATATTGTAAAGTTAGCTATTGAAAGCGGCTGTAATGGTGTAGCCTCTACTTTTGGAGTTTTAGGAATATTGAGCAGGAAGTATGCACATAAAATCCCTTTTATTGTCAAGCTCAATCACAATGAATTGTTGAGTTACCCTAATAAGTATGATCAGGTGATGTTCGGTTCTGTAGAAACTGCTTATGACATGGGAGCAGTTGGCGTTGGTGCGACAGTATATTGGGGAAGCGAAGAGAGTACACGCCAGTTGCAGGAAGTAAGTGAAGCATTTGCATTAGCTCACGAATTAGGCATGTGTACCATTTTATGGTGCTACCTTCGTAACGATGGTTTCAAGGTAAATGGAAAGGACTATTCTTCCAGCGCTGATCTTACAGGACAAGCTAATCATATTGGCGTAACTTTACAGGCTGATATTATTAAACAGAAAATGGCTACCAACAATGGTGGGTATAATGCAGTAAAGTTTGGTAAAACTTCACCCCTGGTATATGAAAATTTATCGTCTGATCATCCGATAGATCTTTGCCGCTACCAGGTGTTGAATTGCTATAGTGGCAAAATAGGATTAATTAATAGTGGTGGAGAAAGTAAGGGAGCGGCCGATCTTTCAGAAGCAGTTGAGACTGCGGTAATCAACAAACGCGCCGGCGGTATGGGTTTGATCCTGGGAAGAAAAGCATTTCAAAAACCGTTTAAAGATGGAGTAGATTTGTTAAATGCTACGCAGGATGTTTATCTGGACAATAGTATTACTATAGCTTAACACCCGCCGCCCTAAAGGGTAAACAAGGGTTTCGAATAATTTTAATAATTAAAAACTTTAAGGTCCTTGAGGGGGCTGGGGTTATGAAAAAAGACGAAAACTTTGATGCTAATCTTACCGGTGAAGATGGTGAGGCTGAAGAAACTAAACGCAGGTGGTTTCGGAGAATAAAAAAAGGAATCACCACTTCTACGAAAGACAAAAAAGAGGCTCCCGACGGTTTGTGGGCAAAGTGTCCGCAGTGCCGATATACCTGTCCCGTAACAGAATTAAGAGAAAATTTCTTTGTATGTCCCAAATGTGAATATCATCATCGTATAGGCAGCGCTGAATACTTTGAGATACTATTTGATGACGATAGTTATACAGAACTGTTTGCAAATATCAGGTCAAAAGACCTTCTTGGTTTCGTGGATTTAAAGCCCTATTCGCAGCGGCTGGAAGAAACTTATGCCAAGTCGCCCATTCATGATTCTATCACAGTGGCTCACGGCAAGGTGAAGGCTATAGACATTGTAATAGCCTGCATGGACTTTGAATTTATAGGAGGAAGCCTGGGCAGTGTTATGGGTGAAAAGATCTGCCGTGCCGGAGATTATTGCATCGAACATAAAGTGCCATTAATGATCATTAGTAAAAGTGGAGGCGCACGGATGATGGAAAGTGCCTTCTCATTAATGCAGTTAGCAAAAACTTCAGGAAGATTGTCACTTCTTACAGACGCTAAGATTCCTTATTTTTCATTATGTACGGATCCAACATTCGGAGGTACAACGGCTTCCTTTGCAATGCTTGGAGATGTAATAATGGCTGAGCCTGGCGCTCTGATTGGGTTTGCGGGGCCTCGGGTCATCAAGGAAACGATAAAAAAGGACCTGCCGCCGGGATTTCAGCGCAGTGAATTTCTACTGGAACATGGTTTCCTGGATTTTATAGTTTCCAGGAAAGACCTGAAAGGTAAAATTGAGCAATTATTGATTTTATTCAATCATTAGATTATAAAAATGAAACTTTGCAGCAGGAATACCAATAATTCCTGCTGTTTTTTATTATGGACCTAAGGAATCGGAAAGCTTATTACGAATACCATATTGAAGCAAAATATATTGCGGGGATTGTATTGACCGGCACTGAGGTCAAATCATTGCGCGCCGGAAAAGCCAGCTTCAATGACAGTTATTGCATTTTTGATAAAGGCGAGCTTTATGTAAAAAGCCTTCATATTTCTGAATATAACTTTGGCACTCATTACAACCATGAACCTTTGCAGGAGCGCAAATTGCTATTACACAAAAAAGAACTGCGCAAAATGGAAAATAAAATGAAAGAGAAAGGTTACACTATTATTCCCTTAAAAATATTTTTCTCGGCAAGTGGCTTTGCAAAGATAGAAATAGGTCTGGGTAAAGGGAAAAAACTATATGACAAAAGGGAAACCATTAAAGCGAGAGAGAGTGACAGAGAAGTAAAGAGAAAGTTTGGGATATAGTTGCAAGCCAAGAATTCTACAACAACATTAAATAAAATGAAGACAGGATAAGTTTTCTAAAAAAATTTTGAATTTATGAGACCCCTTTTATATTGTAACATATAAAACGGGATTGATTATAAAATAAAATCACATTTAAACTGGCGACTGTAGGTTTGAAATAAAGCTGGTTCTGAAGGTTATTCCAATCACACGATGAGGCAAACGTTAACCGGTTAATACACGATATTTAATTCTGGAGATCGACAAGGGTAACATTAAATACAAGATA
>JBDTIC010000263.1:0-4228 GCA_039936595.1 Ginsengibacter sp.
TAATTGACCTTGGCCCAGAGGGAGGTGAAGACGGAGGTAAAATTTTGTTTGAAGGTGCACCTGAAGAACTAATTGAAGTTAAAGGCAATTCTACTGCTCAATTTCTTAAAGAAGAGTTTCTACAAAATAAATAGTAATAGTATCATATCGTATAAGATAAACTTAATATTTATAGTAGTACGAAATTTGCAATACGCAGGGTTTTGACACGCACTTACGATAATTTAATTGGGATCCACTTTTTTAAAATACAAAATGAGAACTATCTTATCATAGCTATATGTTCAATTCCATCTTCTAAGTAAGCCTCACCTTTTGACATGAATTCAAAAGATTCATAAAAATACCTGAGATAGAGTTGAGCGCTTATTTTTAAAGTTACATCACCAAATAAATTTTGTACTTCTTCAAGGGCTTTCGTCATAAGTAGTTTGCCAATGTTTTTTCTTCGAGCAGAAGGTGCTGTAAGAACACGTCCGATGGATACAGCATCAGTGTATGAAATTCCTATTGGAATAATACGGCAATAAGCTATCAGGTCGTCATGTCGCCAACCTGTAAGATGAAATGATGCGACATCTTTGCCATCGCAATCCTGGTAAGCGCATTGTTGCTCAACCACAAAAACCTGGTTTCTTATTTGAAGAATTTTATAAAGTTCTGCAACATTTAATTCGGAAAACGGTTTGCATTGCCAGGTAATCATTGTGTATTGTCAATTGTGAATTGTGGTGACGGGTGAGTGTTAGTCGACCCGCATAATAATTATCTATACTATTTAATACCCATATTTTTGTTTCCAGCGTTCTTTTAAAAATCTTCTGAGTTCTTCTTCCCTTGCATTCTTTCCGGGATTATATAAAGTAGAATTTTTTATTTGTTCCGGAAGAAATTCCATTTCTATAAAATTATTGTTATAACTATGAGCATATTGATAGTCCTTACCATAATCTAATTTCTTCATCAATTTAGTTGGGGCATTTCTTATAGCCAGGGGCACGGGCAAATCGCCAAATTGTTTTACAAGTGCCTGTGCTTTCCCAATTGCTTCATAGCTGGCATTACTTTTTGGCGATGATGCTAGATAAACTGCGCATTGTGACAGTATAATTCTCGCCTCAGGATAGCCGATTACATTTACTGCCTGGAAAGTATTGGTAGCTAAAACCAATGCAGTAGGATTCGCATTTCCGATATCTTCACTGGCGAGTATCAGCATTCTTCTAGCTATAAACTTTACGTCCTCTCCTCCTTCTATCATGCGGGCAAGCCAGTAAACCGCTGCATTTGGATCGCTCCCTCGTATAGATTTGATAAACGCAGAGATAATATCATAATGCTGCTCTCCTTTTTTATCATAAAGGGCTACTTTTTGTTGAGTTGCACTTATTACAACATCATTTGAAATCAATACTTTTTTATTTTCGCGTTGGCTTCCTGCAAATTGATCAACAGCCAACTCCAAAAGATTTAATAACCTTCTCGCATCGCCACCTGACAAATTAATCAATGCCTCGGTTTCCTGTATCTCAATGTCGATTTCAGAAAGAATAACATCTTCTTTCACTGCGTGGTTCATCAATGCAATCAACGCATCTTTTTCAAGAGACTTTAGAATGTAAACCTGGCAACGACTTAGCAATGCACTGTTTACTTCAAAAGAAGGATTTTCTGTAGTAGCACCTATTAAAGTAATAATGCCTTTTTCAACAGCGCCTAGTAAAGCGTCTTGTTGACCTTTGTTGAACCGGTGGATTTCATCGATAAAAAGGATAGAGTTTTGTTCATGTTTTGCTTTATCGATTACTTCACGCAGATCCTTTACTCCTGAAGATATAGCGCTCAAGGTATAAAACGGAACATTCAACGTATACGCAATAATATTAGCAATTGTTGTTTTTCCTACTCCCGGAGGTCCCCATAAAATCATCGAAGGAATTTTTCCATATTTCAGGGCTTTACGCAAAATACTTCCCTGGCCGGTGAGATGTTCCTGTCCGATCAAATTATCTAATGTGTTGGGTCGAAGCCTTTCAGCTAAGGGTGTCGATGTCACTGGATAAATTTTATAATTTAATAATTATTCTGGGGGTGCCGATTATTATTACTACAAATTTAGAAACTATTTATGCTACAGGGTAGGTAAGTACGGAAGAATATCTTTTAATAATACAGGAGTCTGGCTATCATCAATTTCAATAACTACACAATAGCCCTTGGCTCCGCCTGCTTTTAGCAACCCATTTACCAATTTTTGCTGATCGCTTTCTACTCTCTTACCATCCCATATTTCTTTGGTGCACAAACAGCCTTGCGTAGGAGTTAAAGGATAATAAGGTTTGTTATGATACCAATTAGGATCAATCGTTGTGCCATGTGCAATGATTTCACTTCTCCCTGCCAAACCTGCATAATAAGAATTATACAGTGGCAAATAAGCTTTCAGACCGGAAGGAATTAATTTTTGGTACCAGTCAATAGTCCATACAGAATCTGATATCGCAGTATTATCAAAAAAGTTTTGCAACCGCAATTCTACTGGCATTCCCATTTGCACATTAGCGGAGGGACCGATAAAATTGCTCATCGAAACTCCAAAACCATACATTCGATAAATTCCAGTAGGGGTATTTCCATTGGTCAGGTACGATGGAAGATTAGAAATACTTCTTGCCAGCTGGGGAATACTGAATATTTTGCCGGACGAATCCGTTATGAAATTACCAACGGCATTTCTAATAATTACTCTACCGGGAAAGTCCCGGTTCTTTCGTTGGAAACTATACATCACTATTTTATTAGGAAGAAAGTCTTTTTTTAGAATTTCCTCCAATACACGCTTTATTGAATAAGATTTATTAAATTTTGACGGCTGTAGCCGGGTTTGCAAAAGACTTAAAACAGGATAAACAGATATGCTGTCTCTAAATTTTTCCAGTAGTCTTTTTTCAATCCCTCTCTTTAAGATATTGGCTGTATCATGCCATATCAGATATTCTGTGCACATCGCGAATACTTTTGGATCAACGGAATTATGCAGTAAGCCAGCTGCCTGCGATGAAAAAGTTTCTGGATATAGACAATAAACAACTTCCATTAAAGCTTTTTGTAAATAAGCACTCCTTATCTCTATATCCTGAAATGCCGTATGCAGTTTAGCAAGAGTAAAAGGCGTTTTAAAATTCAGCACTTCCATGGCGGTAAATGCATTCTGCCAATTTTCTTCGGTGGAATCCGTAAGCGGCATGGATAAATTTTTAATAATGGTATTGTTGACTAAGCGATCATAGAGTTTTATTCTTGCTGCAACTGTAGTATAAGAGGTATAGAGGGGCACGTCATATTGAGCTAAACACAATCGTGGGCAAAATAAGAGAAGTGAAATAGAATACAGAAAGGCTTTTTTAAACACTAAGAAAATTTAGCGGCAAGCTAAGGAAAATAGTGTTTAAGAGACGTGAAATTGTAAATGTGATTTTCATTATCTGCAAATCAAATGAATGGCTTTACTTCACTGTGTTTGGTTCTTTTAAAAAGGTATTTATAAAACAAAACCCCACGCCGAAACATGGGGTTTTTCATTCAACATCAGGAATTGAATTAGAGGTCCTGAATCCATTTGATGACTTCGTCTTTCGTTTTTCCTAGTTTTTGTTGCAAACGGCCGATAAATTCATCGTCTTTCCCTTCATCGTGTTTTAGGTCATCATCGGTGAGGTCTCCATACGCCTGCTTCATTTTACCTTTCAATTCATTCCAGTTCCCTTTTAATTTTAACTCCCAGTTTTCCATAATTTTTAATTTTTAAAGATTCACAATTAAGCTGCCCTGATTATTTTTAGAAGGATAGCAATTACTGCTATAACAAGCAATATATGAATAAGCCCTCCTGTATAAAAGCCTCCCAGAAAAGAAATAGCCCAGATTATAACAAGAACTACAGCTATCAGATACAATAAATTTCCCATTTGAATTTAGATTTAAGGTTAAAAAATAATTATTAGTTAAGCTCTTCTGATTACTCCTAAGATAATAGAAATGACTGCTATTACTAATAGAATATGAATAAGGCCACCAGTTACATGATATACTAAAAAGGAAATTACCCAAATGATGATTAGGATAACAGCAATAATGTACAAAATACTTCGCATTTTTAAATTGTTTTAAGGATTTGTAATTAGTTAATGCTTCACTACTATTTAAAACTTTGCCAATTTTATCATAT
>JBDTIC010000264.1:0-2571 GCA_039936595.1 Ginsengibacter sp.
ATAGCGCGCAGGCTTGCTCTTGAGATAGCTAACATTGCCCTAATCTGGCTATATTTCATCAATAGGTAATCTTTTTTGAGACTGTAAAACTAACAGGGAAAAAATAAAAGTTGAAAATAATTTTAAAATAAAGACAAGTGACGTATCTTTGGAAGACAAATGGCATATCATGAAAAATAAAAAAGAATATAAAAAAAATAACACAAAACCACTAATAGCAGAAGAACCTTTGGTAGAATATGAGCGACAATATCCTGATCAATATGTAAAAGATTTTATTTTTGATGATTTTAAGAAAGTAGCCGCCAAAGTAGATTTTACACAAAAAGAGTGGTCAGATATCCTCCATATTTCAGAAAGAACTTTGCAAAGATATGCTAATGACAATGGCTCTTTCAATACAGGGGTAATCGACAGGATTCTGCAAATTAATAAAGTGTTGCTGCGCGGGCGTGAGGTTTTTGGCAGCTATGAAAAATTCAACCTCTGGCTGCGCGGTAATCCATATATGCTTGAGGGGCAATTGTCATTACATTCGTTGGCAAGTTTTGACGGCATCAACAATGTACTCACACAGTTGGGGCGAATAGAACATGGAATTTTAGCATGATAACTTACAGATTGACTACCGGTAAATTCGCAAAGGATATTTCCGGGACAGGTGCAAAAATAAATGGAGGGCGATGGAATCCTGTAGGCTTAGGAGGACTTTACACAGCGCAATATATCTCATTGGCGATACTCGAGATTCTCGTAAGGGCTACCAGGGCTACATCTCCTGTTTCATATACCCTCACGTCTTTTGAAATTCCCGATAACAGTATTTATCAAATTCAGTACGGTAAATTAAAAAAAAGATGGAAATATGATCTAAAATATACACAGGGAATAGGTGAAGATTTTTTAATTGACAATCAATCTCTTTGTCTTCAAGTACCCTCGGCCATAGTGCATCAAGAGAATAATTTTCTGCTGAATCCGCTTCATCCCGATTTTAAAAAGATAAAGATCATCGCTTCTGAATTATTAGAGATTGACAAAAGATTAACCGTTTAATAAATGAACATCGTTTTTTTAATTACCGGCGGCAACATGGGCAATAGAAAAAAAAATCTGCAAACCGCAGCCTTATTCATTGAAGAAGAAGTAGGAGAAATTATCCGCAGCTCAAAATTTATGAAACAGAAGCCTGGGGCCTTACGTCGCAGCCTTCATTTTACAACCAGGTTCATATATTAAAAAGTGACTT
The DNA here is from genome assembly GCA_039936595.1 of Ginsengibacter sp. Taxonomy (GTDB): domain Bacteria; phylum Bacteroidota; class Bacteroidia; order Chitinophagales; family Chitinophagaceae; genus Ginsengibacter. The sequence goes on from JBDTIC010000264.1 coordinate 1,250, forward strand.
ATCCGCAGATAAAATTCTTGATACCATTTTAAAAATCGAAGCAAAAATGGGAAGGGTCAGAACGATTAAAAATGCTGCGCGAATTATCGATATTGACATCCTGTTTTTTAATGATGAAATTATTAATAACCCGAACCTTATTGTCCCCCATCCAGAAATCAACAACCGTCGCTTTGTTTTAATGCCTTTGAAGGAGGTAGCGCCCGATATGACACATCCGGCATCCAAAAAAAACATCAGTGAATTATTATCTATTTGCGAGGACACACTCAAAGTGGTACCATTAAACAGTTAATCATAACTGTGGAATTTTAATACCATAATGGATCTCATTGAATTCCTTAATTCGGAATTGAGTTACTATTTTTGATCATTATTTACTTTATCTGAATAAAAAGAATGAAATACAATTTCATCGCAATTGAAGGAAATATAGGAGCCGGAAAGACCACGCTGGCGCACTTGCTTAGCAAGCAACTGAATACAAGATTAATTCTTGAAGAATTTGCTGACAATCCTTTTCTGCCAAAATTCTATTCAAATAAACAGCAGTATGCTTTTCCACTTGAGCTTTTTTTTATGGCTGAAAGATATAAACAATTGAAGGAGCTGTTGCAAACCAAGGATATTTTCCAGCACACCACTATAGCTGATTACATGTTTACCAAATGCCTGTTGTTTGCAAAGGTAAATTTAGCTGAGGATGAATTTTTATTGTATCAAAAATTCTTTGACATCATGCGCCCGCAGTTGATAGCTCCTGATCTGTTGATCTACCTGCATGCTCCCATTACTAAATTGAAGGAGAATATTAAAAAGCGCAACCGCTCTTATGAACAATCAATCGGGCGGGATTATCTTTTCTCACTCCAGGAAACCTACATTCAATATATAAAACAGCACAACATTAAAACATTGTTCATAGATGTATCCAATGCTGATTTTCTGGGAAATGATTTGCATTTAACGACCGTATTAGACGCTTTAAATAAAGAATTTGAAAACGGTCAAAACTATATCATGCTCCCTTAACCTTCCTAATTAATGAATTTTAACACCGATCCGTTTGCCGCGGTAAAAGTCTCTGAATATCGCAATTTACTAATAGGCAGGTTCGCATTTATTATGGGGTTACGAATGATGTCTACACTCATTGGATGGTGGATCTATCTTTTAACTAATGACCCTTTTGCTATTGGCCTTGTTGGCTTATCTGAGGTAATCCCGGCACTTTCCCTGGCCCTATACGCCGGACACGTAATTGATCAGAGCGAAAAAAGAAAGCTACTGCTAAAAGGTATTATTTTTTACTTCCTCGCAGT
>JBDTIC010000265.1:0-8620 GCA_039936595.1 Ginsengibacter sp.
GTCCCGAAACGGTACAAAATGCGTTTTTATCCTGATATTACTCATTCTGCCTGGTCACAATACCCCGTACCCAATTGGGACTTTGCTTATGCAGCCACGCTTAATCGTGAGCCAATTAATCCCCGCCCGACAGATGAGGCTGCGATTTTTAAAAGAATTCAGCCCTTTGCAGCAAAAGGCTTTCTTACCTATTCAGAAGGGTGTAATGATGATGTGAACAAAATGGTATGGAGTAGTTTGGGATGGGATCCTGATGAAAATGTTACTGATATTCTTCGTGACTATAGCAGGTATTTTATTGGAACTAAAATGAAAGAGTCTTTTGCACAAGGGCTTTTGAGTTTGGAACGCAACTGGCGCGGGCCTTTGCTGGATAATCAAGGAGTTCCCACGACCTTACTACAATTTCAACAGATGGAAAAGGCGGCAACTCCAGCTATGTTGCAAAACTGGCGATTCCAGCAAGCACTTTATCGTGCTTATTATGACGCTACAGATCGTAGCAGGCTGATAGAGGAAACTGCACAGGAAGAAACAGCCTATGAGTATTTACGAAGAGCACCGATGACAGGATCTTTAGCAGCCATGGCTAAATCGGAGTCAGCACTTGGTAAACCCGATCTGCTTCCGGCGGCAGAGAACAGGGCACGGGTTTTCGAACTCGCTGAAGCGTTGTTTCAAAGTATTCACATGCAGTTAAGCGTTCCCAGGTATGATGCCATAGCGATCCGCCGCGGTGCTAACCTTGACCTGATTGACTTTCCGTTGAATAATGCACCGTGGATGCGCAAACGTTTTTCAGAAATTGGCGAACTACCCGAGGAAGCCAGCCGCTTAAAAGAAATTAATAAAATGATCAACTGGACCAATCCAGGACCAGGTGGGTTTTATGATGATTTGGGCAAAGAGGGGGCAGAGCCCCATCTTGTTGCAGGTACCTCTTATGCTGACGATCCTGCATTTATAAAATCTCCTATGAAAGGCATAGAGGTACGGGAGGATCATCCAGCACGTATCTCCTCTTGCACTTATGCAGGAACGTTACATGATTATCCCCTGGAAATGTTCTACGCTGACTTAGATAAGAATGCAAAATACCGCCTCAAAATCGTTTATGGCCCTGAAGCAAGATGCAATATCAGGTTGATGGCAAATGATACATTTGAAATTCAACCGATGCAACCTAAAAATATGAATTACGAACCCTTAGAATTTGATATTCCTGCAGAAGCTACTAAATCGGGAACATTAAAGCTGAGATGGAACAGGCCTCCGGGACTTGGAGGAAGTGGGAGAGGAGTGCAGGTATCAGAAGTATGGCTGATGCGTAAGCAGGATATGCCACCGCGCGGCCGCGATAGTGGGTATGAATTTTAAAAAAGATGAGAAAAAATAAAAGAATATTATGAATCTAAAAAATAGCAGTGTAAAAATGAAATTGCAAAATGGAGAGGTTTGTTTTGGAACCATGCTTCGTATTTTAAAATCTTCGCAGGCTGTCCCGTTATGCGCTTCCGAAGGATGGGATTATATTATTTTAGATACGGAGCACAATGATTATGATTACGAAACCCTAGCTAATTTTTCACTGGTATCAAAGTATGAAGACATGGGTTTATACGTAAGGGTGCCTGATAAATTATATCACCAGATGGCGCAGATGCTTGATATAGGGGCAGAAGGATTAATATTACCGCAGGTAAAAACGCAGGCAGAGGCTCAACATATCATCGATTCTATTAAATACGCTCCCATGGGGAAAAGAGGAGTCAGTGTGTCCACTACAGTTACTTTATTCAGAGATTATGATATCAAAGAATACACTGAATGGGCTAACCGCGAACTGATGACCATTGTACAAATTGAAAGTGAAGAAGGCGTCAATAATGTGGAACAGATTGTCGCAACGCAAGGAGTTGACGCGGTGATGATAGGACCTGCAGACCTTAGTCACGATATGGGTATCACCGGGCAATTACATCATCCAAGAATGGAGGCGGCATTCCGGGAAATTATAAAACAATGTAACAAACATCACGTGGCACCAGGCATCCATCTTACCAATATGGCAGACGTAGATAAATGGGTAAAGGAAGGAATGCGATTCGTTACGTACAGCTATGATTCCAAATTCTTTAAGGATGCTTCCAGGGAAGCACTGACGGGTCTGAGAAGTATCGCGGCTAAAAATGATAGTTAGAAAGTAATGGCACGACTTTGAAAAGAGTGCTTAAAATGAATAAGCTATTGCTTGACGGAAAAATAGTTCCTAAAATTTAACGGTGCATGTATAGTAAGAACTTTACGAATCAATATTGGCTAAAACTTGAATTAATCATTTATTAATATTATATTTAGACAACCTAATCTATAACCCTAAATTTTCTGCAGATATGAAACCTCATTTTCACAAAGTACCACTGCAATTGGAATCGTCATTCAGTATTCGTCATGATACTTCCTTTGGGTCATTGTGGCACTATCATCCTGAATTGGAATTACATTACCTCGTCAGGGGAGAAGGTGTGCGCTTTATCGGTGATAATATCAGCAATTTTGCCCCTGGTGAGATCGTGCTGATGGGAGAGAACCTGCCGCATAAATGGCATTGCCAGGAAGAGGTGGCACCTGCTAATCCACTGTATGGTGTTGAAGCCATCGTTCTTCATTTTTCACCCAGCTGCATGGGTAATGATATGCTAACATTACCTGAGGCCCGTCTTCTTCCGCTACTTTTTGAAAAGGCAAAAAAAGGAATGATAATCCTTGACGAAACACGCGATAAACTTATCCCGTTAATTGACTTGGCTTCCAAAGCTGAAAATCTTGACCGGCTGATTGCTTTACTTTCTATTCTCAAAATTTTATCAGAAACAAAAGATTACCAGCAGATAACAACGGAACAAACCTTTTATCAATCTGACAAATATGAAACTGAGCGCCTGAACGTTGTGTGCAGCTATACAATGGCTAATTACTCTCAACCTATTACTTTGGAACAAATTGCAGGTATTACCAATTTGACTACCACTTCATTCTGCCGCTATTTTAAATTAATGACCAATAAAACCTATTATGATTTTCTTACTGAAATTCGTATTAGTCATGCGTGCCGTTTTTTAATAGAAGATAAATTGTCCGTTGAGCAGATTGCCGACAGTTGCGGATTTTATAACATTTCTAATTTTTACAGGCAGTTTAAAAAAGTTATTGGAGTAACACCATTAACTTATAAACGGGAATACCTGATGAGTGAAACATTCAGCGACAGCTTATTTTTATTTGAATAATCAATGGTAGACTTTGGATCTTTTTAAGGTCTAATTATTTAAGGGTTATTTATTAAAATGTCTTTTTAAACAATCTCTACCTCTTTTTATTCGACTGGTATGATTGCCCCATTATTTTATTTTAAATTCAAATCGCTGGACCTGGTATAGTTAGAATCAACCGTGGGATAGTTTGAGTTTTTATATTCAGAAATTATACTATTTGCAAGGCTATGCTAAATTAGGAAACTGGTTACGGTTAAAAGAAATATTTCTATAAAAAATGGAAATATTTCTTAACTTTGAAAAAAAAGAATGAATAACAGGCCAGGAATAAAAAGCGGGACTATATTGTTAAAATATGAAAAGTCTTTCCATAATAATGTGAGCCTTGTTACTGATTCAAAAAAAGGTCTTCGGGCTCAGGCGGTATTTGACCTTATTGCTCTCTCTGAGTTTTCTTTCCCATTCATCGAAAAAGTTCTGAATAAGACCATTAAAACATTTACCTCTTACAAAAAGAATCAGACAGTTCTTGATCCTACAGTAAGTGAAAAGCTTCTCAAGATTTTTTCTCTGTATGATAAAGGCATCCTAGTATTTGGCCACATTGAAGAATTTAATAAATGGCTTATGGAGCCAGCATTTGGTTTAGGCAACGCAGTTCCACGCGATCTCCTTGATACCGTAACGGGTATTGAACTTATTTCTGATGAACTTACCCGGATCGAATACGGAGACCTTGCCTGAATATGACTATTTACAGAATTACACTTACAAAATATGCGATGAAACTGGTTGCTTCCGGGTACCCGGCCAGGTGGAATTCTAAAGACGTAAAAATGATCTATACAGCTCAATCAAGAGCTTTGGCTTGTTTGGAAAATATTGTCCATCGTAATTCAAAGGGATTGCAGATGAACTTTAGGGTAATGCAGATATCCGTACCAGATGATATTATGTTGACAGAGATAAAAGAAACCGATCTAATCCCTGGTTGGAAAGAATTTAATAAGATGCCTTATACCCAATCACTCGGAGATAAGTGGGTTCTGGAGGCAAAAAGTAGTATTTTAAAAGTGCCTTCGGCGATCATAAGCGGAGATGCGAATTATCTCTTAAATCCAGAACACAGAGACTATGAGAGAATACAACTTTTGAATACAGAACCTTTTGAATTTGATGAACGCATCAAACAAAATGTATAGAAAAGCAGTAGGAATAAAATTATTGCATTGATTTCAGGAATTTATACACTTCGCTGTCGGCAGATAGAATAATGGATGTCTTCTCATCAAAGGTTTTCTCAAAAGTTTCCATTGATTTTAAGAAGGTATATAAGCTCTTTGAAGCGGCAGACTGATTGTAGGCACCTGCATAGATAGCGGCTGCTGTGGCGTCTGCCTTACCCTTAATTTCCTCAGCCTTCTTAAAAGCAACGGATTGTATGGATTTTAATTCACGCTCTTTTTCGCCGTTAATTTTTGAAGCTTCGCCCTGGCCTTCGGACCGGAATTTATCGGCGATACGAAATCTTTCACTTGTCATTCTTTTATACACCTGGTCGCGCACTTCTTCTACATAGTTGAGTCTTTTGATTTTGAAATCCAGGATCACAATTCCAAGATCAGCAGCTCTCTCGTTGGCAGTCTTCAGGATCATTTGTTCAATTTTTTCGCGCCCTACCAATACTTTTACCAGGGAATCACTGGATGGTTCGCTGATAGAGTCTGTCATAACCGGGGTCCTGTTACTGTTTCTAACGGTTTCTTCTATATTATTGTTGGCAATGTAATCCCTTGTTTCGCCGTCAAGTATATCGTCAAGTCTTGATTGTGCCCCCCTCTCATTGGTAAGCCTTTTATAAAACTGGAGCGGATCCGTAATTTGCCAGCGGGCATAGGTATCTACGAAAATAAATTTCTTGTCCTTCGTGGGTACCTGGTTAGGATCGCCATCCCACTCGAGGTACCTCTTGTCAAAAACGTTTACTTTTTGTATAAAGGGTACTTTAAACTGGATACCTGGCTTTGTAACTGCATCGCCCACCGGCCTGCCAAACTGAGTGATTACCACCTGTTCTTTTTCATTTACAATGTACAGGCTGCCGGTAACTGCTATTAGTAGCAGAACTAATACCACGACTGATATTATGAGTTTATTTTTTGTCATCTTGGTTTTCTTTTGGAGTCTTTATGTTTTGCATTTGCATTTGAAGAAGAGGAAGCACATTACTCCCATTCTTGTCCGTAATAATTTTGTTTCCAAGCTGGGGCAAAACTTTATTCATTGTTTCCAGATAAATTCTTCGCCGGGTAACTTCGGGAGCTTTGATATATTCTGTGTATAAATCATTAAACCGGGCTACTTCACCCTGCGCATTATTCACCCTTTCCAATGCATAGCCTTCTGCCTTTTGTATGGTTTCCAGCGCTTGTCCACTTGCTTTAGGGATTACCTTATTATACGCGGATTTTGCTTCGTTGATCAATGTTTCTTTCTCCTGCTGTGCCTGATTTACTGCGTTGAAGGCTGCCTTTACTGCATCTGGCGGATTTACGTCCTGGAGTACCACCTGGTCTATTTTTACACCGAGAGAATATTCATTACTTAATCTCTGGATCATTGCCTGGGCGCTGCTTGCCACTTCAGTTCTACCTACTGTTAATACTTCGTTTACAGTTCGGTCGCCTACTACCTGGCGCATCGAAGCTTCAGAAATATCCCGCAGCGAATTTTCAGGATCTCTTACTTTAAAAAGAAAATTGTAGGCATTGTCAATCCTGTACTGCACTACCCATTCCACATCTGCTAAATTAAGATCGCCGGTTAACATAAGAGATTCTGCCTTAGTATTTGTTTTTGTATAGGTGGTTTCGAGAGAGCTGGTGCTGGTAGTTCGAAATCCGAATTCCAGTTTTTGCTGCCTCTCTACCGGTACTTTATAAACAGTTTCCAGAAATGGGATCTTAAAGTTCAAGCCGGGGTCTACTGTCCTTGAGTATTTACCATACCTGGTGACTACTCCCAATTCTTCTGGTTTAATCTGGAAAAAAGCTCCAAAAACAATCACTAACACTATAATTCCAATAATGATTGGTTTTATATTCCGAATAGCGGTTCTTACTAAATTTATAAGCGCTGGCGGCATATCAAATTCGTCAAATTGACTATGTTGCATTCATTAATATTTATCAATTAAAAAAAAGGTTACGTATTATGGTAACCAAGTCGATGAACATACGATTTAACGCTGACGCAACCAAGAATTGTTTGAAGTATTTGGATCTACCTTTTTAAATTATCAGATCCTTAGTATTTGCTGTTCTTGGCAGGATGCCAACAAAGGTCTTTTGATGGATATCCTTTAGTGATTTAATGATTAGCAACTGAAGTTTACTTCAACTCACACTTTCACGTGTCTCTCACAGATATTAAAAATGGCATAAAGGACGACATGCTTTACATTTTTATATTGGTGAAATTAAAAATAATAACCAGACGCTTTCTCCAACAGTTTAACTTTCAGCCTTGCCGAATGGGAGGCACAGAAGAGTTATTGGTGTCCTATGCTTGTCAGTATCTCGTTGGGGCATTTTCCTTATTCCTTCGCCGCTAAAGTGAAGTGGCTTTATCAAATAACCAGCAATAGTTGCCGCCACCTATTTTACCAATTTCATCTTCATTGAAGCCTGTTTTTAATAAGGCATCCACCACTGCGTAATAAAATCCCACTTTTTCATCTGCTCAGGCCTCATTGGTACGCTCTCCTACCCGCTTACCACTCTGTGTTGGGGCTATCGTCCGCATAGGTAGCCTCCAGTATTATCCAGAACCTGAAATAAGCCGGGTATTACTTTTTACAAAAAAAGAGTGAACTTTAAAATCTAAACCTTCTTTGCATGAAAACGACAATCATAACTTGTTTCTTTTATCTGCTTGCTTTTTTACCTGCTGCAGCACAGGAAAAATCATCTCCCCAAGCAGAAGCCTTTTTTAAAAAAGCGATGTCAGAAATAAATCCACGACATGTGGCATGGATTAAATCAACTGCAAAGACAATACATGAAAAAAACATGTCGGATGCTGATGCAAAAAAAATGGCTTCACAATATGGAGTGTTGGGTAATATGAATATTTCAGATATTGAAGCATTGGTTGTTCTCGTAATGATGCAGGCATCAAAAGATGCACAGGAAGACCTGAAGTCAATAATGGCCAGTGTGAAATCCAGCAATGAACAGAAAAAGCAGGTTAGAGATCTTCAGCGGGATTTTGAACAACATAAAAAAGATGTTTCAAGGCCACGGCTGGATTCAATAAAATTAATATTGAAAAATCAGCCGGTCGGTCAGAGGGTGAATACAGGAAAAATGATGCGGCCTGTAAAAATGGTACCAACAAACACAGTCAGTAATAAACAGTTGGCAACAGTTTCCAGGACAGTAACAAAAGAGGAAATTGATAAGACAGAACAGGCAATAAAAGATAAACTTGACTCAGTGAGTGAAATGAGTGAAACGGAATCCCTTCGTTTACAGATGGCTATGGATAGACGGACTAAAATGATGAACGATCTCTCCAATTTGCTGAAAAAGATGATCGATACAGAATCCAGTATTATCCAAAACCTGAAATAGCCTTTCAAATGCGATTGGTCAGGAAAACAGACCGTTCACTTTATGAGGAACGCCGACAGGGCTAAAAAATATGACCGTTTATCTGCACAATCAAGCCGGATAATTAAAGGGTGCATTTCAAAATGTCGCTGTTTAAGCGGCGGTTTTAAAATCAGTTTTAACCAGTTTAATTATTTTTTGCCATTGGCCATTCATTTTTATCACCCTTAGATTAAGCATATTTTGGGCGCCCTCATAACTCCATCGTTGTCCTGACTGTTTCATGCGTTTTTGTACCACTGTTCTGTGTGCTGACTCTATGGCTCCTGAACCGATAATTCCTGCCCCTATTTGCTTATAATAACTATAATCCATCCGATATGCATTACTACTATAATAGTTAATTAACAAATCAGCATCTTTATTATTTTTAAACTTCCTTCTAATATTGGCAATTACTTTTTTCACTTTACTTTGAAGCAGTAGTTCTTTTTGTTTATCCGTCCATTTTTCAAGCGCTTTTTTATCTTTGAAAACGCTATCAGCAAATTCATGTAAATGTCCACAGGCATGGTAATAATCTAATATGGATATAGCTTCAGGAAAGGCGTCCTCTATCCAGTTTTTTATCCATGTTCCACCATCTGAAATAAAAACCAACCTGTTGTCCAAACGTCCATAGGATTCTATTAAATGATCCATGTATGCGGTAAAGACTTTGCTGCTTCCAAA
>JBDTIC010000266.1:0-4190 GCA_039936595.1 Ginsengibacter sp.
CGCTGCTCAAAAATATTGCATTAGGCGCTTCAGCTATTGCAATGACACCCGGTATCTCTCTTGCATCACATAGCTCAAAAAAAAATAAATATAAATTGAAAGGAAATATTAATCATTCAGTAAGCAGATGGACTTACAATTATCTTACACTTGATGAATTGTGTAAAGCAGTAAAAGAAATAGGATTTGATGCCATAGACCTTGTTGGTCCTAAAGATTGGCCCGTACTTCAGAAACATGGCATATATAGTTCGATGTGCTATACTGCCGGTGATAATAATTTATATAAGGGCCTTGACAATCCTGAGTATCACGAGAAAAGAATACAGGAATATTTAGAGGTTATTCCTATCATGAAGAAAGCAGGATACAAAAACTTAATATGCTTTACGGGTACCCGTAACGGAATGGATGATGAAACTGGAATGAAAAATTGTAAGGAGGCCTTAGAAAAAATATTACCATTTGCTGAAAAAAATGGAGTGACAATGGTGATGGAGCTTTTGAATAGTAAGATCGACCACAAAGATTATATGTGTGACAGGGTGGAATGGGGTGCAGAACTTTGTAAAAGAGTTAGTTCGGAAAATTTTAAATTACTGTTTGATATATATCACATGCAAATACAGGAAGGCGATATTATTAGGAATATCAGGGATTATCATCAATACATAGCTCATTACCATACAGGAGGTATTCCAGGGAGGCATGAAATAAACAATACGCAGGAACTGTATTATCCCGCTGTGATGAAAGCCATCGTGGAGACTGGATTTAAAGGGTATGTGGCTCAGGAGTTTGTGCCGACCTATCCCGATAAATTGGATTCTTTAAAAGAAGCCATTAAAATTTGTGATGTATGAGTAGTGAATAGTGATTGGTGAGTTGTTTAAAAGGGTTGCAACCAGTTCTTGTAGTGTAGCAAACCTTACAGCGTTTGAAAAGCGGGAGATCGATTATAAATGTTTAGTTGTGAATTCATGATAAATTATTAATACCTGTTGACTAAATAACTAATAAACTAATTAACTTTAAAATTATGGCAGAAAATACTTATGACGCAATCGTAGTTGGTTCCGGCATTTCAGGAGGCTGGGCAGCAAAAGAACTCACAGAAAAAGGCCTTAAAACCATCATGCTGGAAAGAGGCAAAAACATCGAGCATATAAAAGATTATGTAAACGCCGTCAAAGGGCCATGGGAATTCCCACATCGAGGTGGCCGTACCCAGGAAATGATAAAGGATTATCCTGTTTTAAGAAGAGATTATCCATTAAATGAAATGAACCTGGATTGGTGGGTAAATGATAAAGAAAGTCCTTATACAGAGATAAAAAGATTTGACTGGTTTAGAGGCTACCATGTAGGCGGACGGTCACTTTTATGGGGCAGGCAATGTTACCGCTGGAGCGATCTCGACTTTGAGGCCAACGCAAAAGATGGTATCGCAATAGACTGGCCTATTCGTTACAAAGACATTGAATCGTGGTACACTTATGTTGAAAAGTTTGCTGGGATAAGCGGATCAAAAGAAGATTTACCTCAACTGCCCGATAGTCATTTTATGCCTGCAATGGAAATGAATGTTGTTGAGAAAGATGTATCTGCGCGAATTAAACAACATTATGATAATAAGAGAAACATGATCATCGGCCGCGTGGCCAATATTACGGAGCCTATTCAGAGCAGGGTAAACTGTCAATACAGAAATAAATGCTGGTTGGGCTGCCCGTTCGGCGGTTATTTCAGCACCCAGTCTTCAACACTTCCGGCAGCAATGAAAACAGGCAATCTCACGGTTCGTCCATGGTCAATAGTTACTAAAATTTTATACGATAAGGATACAAAAAAAGCCAAAGGCGTGGAGGTTTTGGATGCAGAAAACAATCAGACTTATCAATACTTCGCAAAAGTTGTTTTCCTCAATGCTTCTACTTTTAACAGTGCGTGGATATTAATGAATTCTGCGACAGACATCTGGCCTGATGGCCTGGGAAGCAGCAGTGGTGAACTTGGACACAACATTATGGATCATCATCTGAGGGCAGGGGCGTCTGGTACTGTAGAGGGCTATGAAGATAAGTATTATTATGGGCGACGACCCAATGGAATTTATATACCACGCTATCGCAATCACTTCGGCGATAAAAGAGATTATTTGCGGGGTTTTGGCTACCAGGGTGGAGCGAGCCGTGCAGGCTGGAGTAGGGAGATAGCAGAGCTAAATATTGGAGGCGAGTTTAAGGATGCACTTGCGGAACCGGGGCAATGGAGTATGGGTATTGGTGGCTTTGGCGAAATTTTGCCATATCACGAAAATAAAATGACGCTGGATAAGAATAATAAAGATAAGTGGGGCCTTAACACAATAGCTTTTGATGCGGAATGGAAAGAAAATGAGAGAAAGATGAGAATAGACATGCAAAATGATGCAGTAGAAATGCTTGAAGCGGCAGGAGTTAAGAATGTAAACGGATATGATGGGGATGGTACTATAGGCAGAGGTATTCATGAGATGGGGACAGCCCGCATGGGATTAGATCCAAAAACTTCAGTTCTCAATAAATGGAACCAGGTATGGGATGCTCAAAATGTTTTTGTAACTGATGGATCTTTTATGACTTCTGCAAATTGTGTAAATCCATCTCTGACTTATATGGCTATGACCGCGAGAGCGGTAGATTATGCAATGGGTGAGTTGAAGAAGGGTAATATTTAATTAATGATCAGGTGTGCCTGTCAGAATATTTTTTGAAGAGCGATGCTTTAATTCATGTTTTCAAAATATTTTTTTTTCAAAGAAAAGAATTGTCAATTTAAAAAAAAAGTATGAAAGATCAGGAGAAAATAATTTCTTCAGCTACTTCCCGAAGGGAGTTTTTAAAAAATTCAACGTTAGCCGCGACAGGCTTTATGATTGTGCCCAGGCACGTATTAGGAGGTAAGGGATTTACAGCACCAAGCGATCGCTTAGCTATCGCCGGTATTGGCGTTGGAGGAAAAGGACGGGGTGATATTGCTAATTTTTATAAAAGTGGCAAAGCCGATATTGCTTATCTCTGTGATGTAGATACAAGAAGAGCAGCTACGTCGGTGAAGAATTTCCCAAAAGCAAAATTTTATTCAGACTGGAGGGAACTTCTTGACAAGGAGCATAAGCACATTGATGCAGTATCTGTTTCTACGCCCGATCATACACATGCGGTAGCCGCTTATTCTGCGATGCAACTTGGCAAGCATGTATATGTTCAAAAGCCCCTGACGCATGATTTGTATGAAGCCCGAATGTTAACTAAAGCAGCTAAGCGTTATAAAGTGGTAACCCAAATGGGTAACCAGGGTGCCTCAGGTGATGGAGTAAGACAATTGATGGAATGGTATGATGCCGGAGTCATAGGAGACGTTCATACAGTATATTGCTGGACTAACAGGCCTTCCTGGCCACAGGGAATTCCGAGGCCAACAAAAGCAGATCCTATTCCAAAAGAGCTGGACTGGAACTTATGGCTTGGCACAGCACCTGAAAAAAGTTATTTTGACAATCTCGTACCTTTCAACTGGCGTGGTTGGTGGGATTACGGCACTGGTGCTTTAGGCGACATGGGATGCCACATTGTGCAGCCTGCTTTTGCTGTATTAGATCTTCAATATATCAATTCAGTACAGGCAAGTGTCGGCAGTATTTATGTGGGTGAATCTGAAAGAGGCTATTTTCCTGAAAGCTGCCCACCATCAAGTCACGTAACTATGAAATTTCCTAAAACAGATAAAACCAAGGGGCCCGTAGAAGTGCATTGGATGGATGGCGGCATCCAGCCCACCCGACCCGACGAATTAGGTCCCAACGAAACATTTGGCGACGGGGGCAATGGCACTTATTTTATCGGAACTAAGGGTAAGATGATGTGCGGTACTTATGGGGCTAATCCCCAATTGTTACCCACTTCAAGAACTAATGAAGTAAAGGTGCCACAGGAGTATGCAAGAGTACCCGGAGGTGCGGAAGGACATTATGCCCAGTGGGTAGAAGGGGCGATAGCAGGTTATGAAAATGCAAAAATGGATTCAAATTTTGACGTAGCAGGTCCATTAACCGAAGCATTATTAATGAGCAACCTTGCCATCAGAGGGTTTGACATCAGGAAACCGAAGGCTGATGGAAAGGGTTACGATTATCCGGCCCGCTATGT
>JBDTIC010000267.1:0-4286 GCA_039936595.1 Ginsengibacter sp.
GTTGCACCAGGAAATGTCAGGATATGCAAGGGTATCCCCAAGAGGTTCCAATGTGCCTATATCGTTTAGTCTAGGCAAAAACTCTGATGCTACGACAGCTCCAGACAGTACAAAAGCTCAATAATAACCTTACCGGCAGGCTGATAAAGCCTGCCGGTTTTAAATAATTCTCAACCAGGTAAAATTAGCATTTATGAAAAAAATATTCTCAATAGCGGCATTGCTTATTGCAACAGTAATGTTGAGTTGTAACAGTGATACACAAACCAACAATGAAACAACAAGTACTCCTGACGCTGCCGCTACTGTTGGCGGACAGGAAAATGTAAAGGATGATGTGTCTCAAAAGGATGTTGTGAAAATAGCCATGTCTTCCCCGGATCATACTACTTTAGTAGCAGCTTTAAAGCAGGCAGGCCTTGTTACATCCCTTTCCAATGCAGGCCCCTTCACCGTCTTTGCGCCCACTAATGAAGCTTTTAAAAAACTACCAGCCGGTACTGTTGAAGATTTGATGAAAGATGCCAATAAAGACAAATTGATCGATATACTTCAGTACCACGTATTCGTTTCAGCTTTGCAACCTGATTACTTCAAAGATGGCCAAACATTGAATATGGTAAGTGGTGATGACATGAAGGTAAATGTAACCAATGGAAATGTTTTACTTAATGGCAAAGCACATATAATAAGTTCTATTCCGGCTTCTAATGGTATTGTATATGTGATAGACGAAGTATTACTGCCTGCCGCAAAATAAGCCGTAGATCAGATCTCTCAGAAATGTCTTTATTTGTTATATTATTGCAGCCCGACGAAAGTCCCGTTTAAAAAAATGAAATGAAAAATAATAATTTATCAATTCTCCAAAGATCACTTATTTTTTTAAGTGGGATTTTACTCGTTGTTGTTCTGTTTGTTCCTCTTTGGCAAATAGAATTGGCTGCTCCTCAATATCCGGAAGGCCTTGTCTTAAAAATGTATCCACATAAGATTGCGGGTAACGTAGATATTATCAATGGACTCAATCATTACATAGGCATGAAGACATTGCATACAAACGATTTTATTGAGTTTACCGTTTTACCCTACATCGTTGGATTTTTTGCCCTGTTGTGTTTTATAGTGGCATTACAGAAAAAAAGGAAATGGCTCACCGTGTTGTTTACTTTATTTGTAATTTTTGGCATTGTGGCCATGATTGATTTCTGGCGGTGGGAATATGCTTACGGCCACGATCTAAATCCTGAAGCTCCTATACAAGTGCCGGGCATGGCTTACCAACCGCCGTTGATAGGGTATAAACAATTATTAAATTTTGGTGCCTATTCGATTCCCGATATAGGGGGATGGTTGTTTATTTTAGTTGGATTATTACTTTTGACCGTATTACTGATTCCTGTTATTAATAAAAAGAGAAATAATATGCTTTTAAAAAAATCCACAGTGGCAGCCGTGTTTATTTTAATCATGGGCCTTTCTGCCTGCAATTCCGGGCCACAGGCCATAAAATTAGGAACAGACGCATGCACTTTTTGTAAAATGACCATAGCAGACAGGAATTTCGGAGCTGAAATTCTTACTAAAAAAGGTAAGGTATTTAAGTTTGACGATACGCATTGCATGGCAGCTTACCGCAAGAAAGACTTAGATACCAACGATATAAAAACCGTCTACTTTGTTAACTTTTTAGATCCTCATAACTTTATTGAAGCTGACAAGGTTTATTTATTAAAGAGTGCGGAATTACATTCACCAATGGGTGGTAATACTGCTGCTTTTGAAAATGAGGAAGATTTAAAAATGACAAGAGATAAAGTTGCTGGCGATGAAATCACATTAGTGCAGCTATTTAAAACCGGTGATGAATAATATGGTGAAATATTTCATCACTTTGTTATTGGTCATTTCTTTAACTCAAGCTGAAGCAGGTGGCATATTTGTAGGAAAAGACCGCGCTTTAAAAACCATCCAGAGCGGCATAGATGCAGCCAGCCCGGGCGATACGGTTTGGGTAGATCCTGGAATATACAAAGAGCATGACATTGCCATCAATAAAGCAATCGTTCTAAAAGGATTAAAGTTTCCGGTTATAGACGGAGAACATAAAAGTGGTATTATTAGCATACATGCTAACGGTACAGTGCTGGACGGCTTTAGAATAATAAATGGTGGCAGATCCGACGTAAAAGATCTGGCAGGTATATTAATTGCTGACAGTTATAATGTAACCGTGATCAATAATATTCTGGATGATACAAACTTTGGAATCTATAGCCAGCATAGCCGCAGTTGCACAATTAAAAATAATTCTATTCGATCTTACGGGAAGGATGAGGTACAGAGCGGTAACGGTATCCATTGCTGGCGTTCAGACAGCCTGTTTATAATTGGCAACAAAATTTCGGGTCATAGAGATGGCCTGTATTTTGAATTTGTCACGAATTCCCTGATATGGAGAAACCAAAGTAGAGAGAATGTCCGCTACGGCATTCATTTTATGTTTTCACATCACAACAATTACATCAGTAATATTTTTGAAAAAAATGCTTCAGGCGTAGCAGTCATGTACACGAAGCATATACACATGTACAACAATTTTTTTCTTGATAACTGGGGAGGAGCTGCTTATGGCATACTTTTAAAAGAAATCACGGATAGTGATATTTCGGGAAATCATTTCTCGCACAACACGACTGCCATACAGATGGAAGGGTGCAGCAGGAATACTATTTTCAAAAATTCATTTTCAAACAATGGTTGGGCTATCAAAATTTCAGCAAGCAGTATTGATAATACGATTACCCAAAATAATTTTACAGGGAACACGTTTGACATTGGAACTACAGGATCTCTTGTGCTCAATACCTTCAATGGAAATTACTGGGATAAATATGAAGGCTACGATATTAACAAAGATAATATTGGCGATGTGCCCTACCATCCCGTAAGCATGTATTCCATGATCATTGAGGCGAATCCATCTGCACTAATGCTTTTCAGAAGCCTTATCGTGACTCTGTTAGATAAAAGCGAAAAAATATTACCAGGAGTTACACCGGAAAACCTGAAAGATGATAAACCCCTAATGAGACCATTACAATTATGATAGTTGCAAAAAACATTACAAAGAGATTCGGAAAATTAAAAGCCCTGGATGATGTGTCAGTTACATTTTCAAAAGGAGAGTGCATTGCTTTGTTAGGCCCTAATGGCTGCGGAAAAACAACTTTGATAAAATCGTTATTGGGAATGGTAGTGCCAGACAGTGGAACTATTCATTTCAATAACGAACTCATTACCAGCAAGTGGATGTACCGCAGCCAGATTGGCTACATGCCGCAGATAGGTCGATATCCCGAAAATATGACCATCGCACACGTGATAGACATGATGAAAGACATTCGTAAAGGCAGCAATAAAATACCGGATGAAGAACTGGTTAATAATTTTGGACTCCGCCAAATGATGCAAAAGAAAATGCGCACACTCTCAGGTGGCACCACTCAAAAAGTAAGTGGAGCCCTGGCTTTTATGTTTGATCCCAACGTTTTAATTCTTGACGAACCTACCGCCGGCCTTGATCCTTTATCTTCAGAAAAATTAAAGCAAAAAATAATTAAGGAGAAAGAAAAAGGTAAGCTGGTGCTTATCACTTCTCATATTTTAAGTGAACTTGATGATCTGATTACAGAAGTATTTTATATGCAGGAAGGAAAACTACTATTTCATAAAAAGCTTTCTGTATTAAGAGAAGAAACGGGAGAAATAAAATTATCGAAAGCCATTGCCCAAATAATGCTCACACAAGAAAAAGAGGCATGAAGAAAATACTAAAATATGTGATCGTTGATATTGTACAAAATAAAATTGTACTGATCTACACAGTTCTGTTGCTCTTAATATCGCTGAGTGTTTTCAATCTGGAAAACAATTCATCCAAAGGTTTACTTAGTTTGTTAAATATAATATTAATCATCGTTCCGCTTATCTGTATTATTTTTTCAACTATTTATATTTATAACAGTTCGGAATTTATAGAGCTGCTCGTAAGCCAGCCTTTAAAGCGAAGAACCATCTGGCTGAGCATTTTCAGTGGTCTGGCGACTTCCCTGTCAATAGCTTTTTTCATCGGCGTCGGTATTCCTATATTACTTTACCATGCAGATGCCACCGGCTTTATGATGATTGCTATGGGGCTTCTTTTAACAATTGTCTTTGTAAGTATTGCCATGCTGGCCGCGGGCCTCACGCGTGATAAGGCAAAAGGAATCGGGTTGTCCATC
>JBDTIC010000268.1:0-11210 GCA_039936595.1 Ginsengibacter sp.
CAATTACAATATTTCAAAGAACAAAATGATAACCAATTGACACTGTTCGATTTATAACGCAACGCTAATGTATAATTTTATAAACTTTTTTGAATTTGAACGATTGAATTTTCTGTTACTTTTGAAGTATAAACACTTAATAATCATCAATAATCAATATTTATAACACATGAAAGGATACACTATCATCATTTCCGCAGTAGCCGCAATGGGAGGCTTGTTATTTGGTTTCGATACCGCGGTTATCGCCGGAGCGATTCCTGCACTAAGAAGCTATTTCGAACTGAGTGATTCTGCAATTGGTTTAATAGTGGCCGCGACTTCTATAGGCTGTATCCCCGGTGCCCTATTTTCAGGTACACTGGCAGATCGTTTCGGCAGAAAAAATATGATGCTTACTACTGCGATATTCTATGTTATTTCAGCAATAGGCTGTGGTCTCGCAGGGAGCCTTGCACAGTTGGCATTGTACAGATTTATAGGTGGTCTGGCCATAGGTATGGCTTCTACGCTCGCACCTATTTATATATCAGAAGTAGCACCCGCTCGTTTTCGGGGACGGCTTGGCATGTTGCAACAGCTTGCCATAGTAATAGGGATATTGATCGCGTTTATCTCTAATTATGTTATCGCTAACGCCGGATTTTCTTTTACTAACAATCACAATGAATGGCGCTATATGCTCGCCGCTGCTGTGATTCCTTCCCTAATATTTTTCATTTTACTGCTGTTGGTGCCGGAAAGTCCACGCTGGCTGATTCTGAAAAATAAATTGGCTTATGCGAGGAAAGTATTTGGCAGAATATATGATAGTGCAGAGGCGGATAATGAAGTGGAAGTAGTACTCGCTGATATCAATAAGGATACCCGCAAAGTAAAGTTTACAGAGATATTTGTACCACGATACAGGAAGATCGTAATCATTGGGATTGTATTTGCATCTATTGCCCAACTCACTGGTATCAATATTATTTTTTATTATGCCCCCCTTATTTTTGAAAAAACACATGTGGGCGGCAGCGTTTTATTTCAAACGGTTTTGACCGGTGTCGTAAATCTTGTTTTCACGATTGTGGCTTTTGCTTTAATAGATAGGATTGGGAGAAAGAAATTATTATTGGTTGGCTCTGCGGTAATGGGGCTGTGTATGTTGATCATAGGTTGGCTTTTTTATACTGACAACCTGGATAACTACCTGGTGCTCGTAACTATCTTTGTTTACATAGCCGGGTTTGCGAGTACCTGGGGCGCAGTGCTATGGGTGTATGTTGCGGAAATATTTCCGAATAAGATCCGGGGGAACGCAACTTCTTTTGCCATATTTGGCAACTGGACTGCCAATGCCATAGTATCTTATACCTTTCCTGTAATGCTTGCGGGATTAGGCGCGTCAGCCACATTTTTTACTTACGGAATTATTAATATTGCTATGATCTTTTTTGTGTTAAGGTTTATATTTGAGACCAAGGGTATTGCTCTGGAAAGCATTGAGGAATTGTATCACAAAGTCTAAGAATGTCGGCCGGTAATCATTAATGGAAAAGAAGAGCTATTTTTATTGTTTCTATGGTGTATTACAAAATGAATTGGTTCACCTTTAAAATTAATTTCTTTGAAAAAAAATAATGTTGAAGATCAGGAATCTCCCCTCGAATATGCAATAGGAATAGACATGGGTGGTACCACTACTAAGTTTGGGATTGTAAACCATCGAGGCGATATATCAAACAGAGGAGAAATAGAAACGACCACCCATAGCGACATTAATCTGTTTATTGGCGAATTGTATAAAGAATTAAAACCTGCGATTGATGCTATTGGAGGCATGGAATATATAAAAGGAATAGGAGTAGGCGCGCCCAACGGCAACTATTATACTGGCATGATAGAGTATGCGCCTAATCTTCATTGGAAGGGCATCATACCCATTGCAAAATTAGTTACAGATCAGTTTAATAAAACCTGCACTTTAACCAATGATGCTAATGCGGCAGCGGTTGGAGAGATGATGTATGGTGCAGCCCGTGGAATGAGGGATTTTATAATGATCACTTTGGGAACAGGCGTAGGAAGCGGAATTATTGCAAATGGTCAGTTAATTTACGGGCATGATGGCTTTGCAGGTGAATTAGGTCACACCATCATTCGTCCCGGAGGCCGCCTGCATTGGGGTACAGGAATGAAAGGTAGCCTGGAAGCTTATGCATCGGCGACCGGAATTGCTATAACTGCTAAAGAAATTGTTGATGAAAGAATAGGAGAAAAGAGCTTGCTAAGAGATATACAACACGAAAAAATTACTTCCAAAAGAGTATTTGAGGCCGCCGTAAAGGGAGATCCGATAGCCAATGAAGTATTTCAGTTTACAGGCCAGATACTCGGTGAGGCCCTCGCTAATTTTGTCATGTTTTCTTCTCCCGAAGCGATTATTTTATTTGGAGGTGTAATTAAAGCGGGTAAATTGCTAATGGATCCCGTAAAGGAAAGTATGGAAAAAAATCTGCTTCCTATTTTTCAAAACAAAGTGAAACTACTGTTCAGTGAATTAAAAGAGTCGGATGCGGCCATCCTGGGTGCCAGCGCTTTGGTATGGGAAAAGAAGCCCGAAGCGGTGAAGGATTGATTAATTATCACGAACAAAAAGATCGAAAAAACATTTTCATTTTGACCAAAGCAGCGCTATTTCATAAACTTCTATCTCGCTCTAAATGAGGTCTTTGCATTGGCAAACAAGAAAAACACAAACGAGAGGAAAGGTATAGTTGTTGATGTGAAAGAGTAGCGGTTAGAAAGAAGGCTGTCCACGACGTAATGAAAAAGGCTGGCAACTTTTTAAAGTTACCAACGCTTACAAATGATGTTTTTTTAGCTCCGACCGGGGCTAACAAATTTCTTCATCTTTACTCTTCTTCAAATTCCTGGTGCTCCTCGGGTTTATAATTCGCTTTTAATTCATCCAGTTTTTTCTTGCCATAGGCAAATCTGGTGATCAATACAAATAGCACCGGTACCACAAAAATAGCCAGCGTAGTAGCCGATAACATTCCACCGAATACGGTCCAGCCAATGGTTTTACGGGATTCTGCAGCTGCTCCCGTAGCAAAGGCTAATGGTAATACACCAAAAATAAAAGCGAGTGATGTCATAACAATAGGTCGCAAACGCAATTTTACGGCAGCCAGTGTTGCTTTGATAAGCTCCATTCCGCTATCCACTCTTTCTTTAGCGAATTCAACAATCAAAATTGCATTTTTTGCGGCAAGTCCAATTAAGGTGATCAGGCCGATTTGGGCATAAATGTTATTAGTAATATTGGGCAACAAACTTAAAGTAATTATAGACCCTAAAGCGCCAATCGGCACCGCAAACAACACTGAAAAAGGAACTGACCAGCTTTCATACAAGGCCGCGAGAAAAAGAAATACAAACACAAGAGATATTGCAAAGATCAATATGGTCTTATTTCCCGCCTGGATCTCTTCATAGGTCATTCCTGAAAATTCGTAACCATATCCTGCAGGCAAAAATTTATCTGCCGTTTCCTGCAATGCCTTAATGGCCTGGCCACTGCTGTATCCTTGTTTGGGACTGCCATTGATTTCTATGGAACGGTTCACATTGTAATGCGAAATTAAAGCCGGGCTTTCTGTTACTTTGGAAGTGATCAAAGAGCTTAGCGGAATCATATTTCCCATACTGTTCCTTACATAGTACTTACCTATTTCAGTTAATGAAGAACGGTAGGTACTATCGGCCTGCGCCACCACCCTAAAATTTCTGCCATACAGATTAAAATCATTGATATAAGTACTCCCCAACAAAGTGGACATCGTATTGTAAACATCTGAAACGGAGACACCCAATTGTTTTGCCTTATCGCGATCCACATCTACCTGGTAGCTCGGCGTATTTGCAGTAAAAAAAGTAAAAGCAGATCCAATCTCCGGCCTCTTATTTACTTCGGCCAGAAAATCCTTAGCTACCTGGCTAAATTGCTTGATATTATCCGTACTGGTCGTTTGTTCCAGTTCAAAAGTAAAGCCAGATGTGCGGCCCAACCCGGGTACGGCTGGAGGCGCTATGGGCAATACCCGTGCTTCTTTAAGGTTAGCAGTTTTGTCCCTTATTTTCTGCATAACACTTATCGCATTCTGGCCCTTACCTTTTCTTTCATCCCATGGTTTCAGCATTACCCACATAGTACCTACATTTGATTTATTAGAACCTTGAATAATATTAAATCCTGCAAGGCCTCCTACTACAGATACTTCCGGGATGGATTGTATTCTTGCCACAATTTCTTTCAGCATTTTAAAACTTCTTTCTGTAGAAGTAGCTTCCGGCATTTCATAGGTTACCAATAAACTTCCCTCATCTTCCTGCGGGATAAAACTGGTTGGTTTATTTGCAAAAAGGAAAAATAGAGCTACGAATATGGCTGTCAATAATATAATTACATACGGGGTTTTTCTTATCCATAAAGCCACTCCTCTCGTGTAGGAGGAAGTAATTTTTCTAAACCGGCTATTGAAGGCAAAAAAGAATTGTTCCATCCAGTTCTTTTTATCTTTTTCACCCTTTGAATGTCTTAATAAAATGGAACACAAGGCAGGGGTTAATGACAGCGCAACAAATGCAGAAATAATTACAGAAATCGCAATCGTGATGGCAAATTGCTGGTACAACCTCCCTACAATTCCTGGAATAAATCCAACAGGGACGAATACAGCCGCCAATATTAAAGCGATTGCCACTACCGGCCCGGAGATATCTTTCATGGCTCTTCGGGTAGCTTCTTTTGCCGATAAATTATATCGATCTATATAATGTTGTGCTGCTTCCACTACAATGATCGCATCGTCCACCACTATTCCTATTGCAAGTATAAATGCAAATAAAGTAAGGGTGTTGATTGTGAATCCAAACATGATAAAAAAAGTAAACGTCCCAATCAGAGAAACAGGAATCGCCAGCACTGGAATTAAGGTGGCACGCCAATCCTGTAGAAATAAGAATACGACCAATACTACCAAAACCAAAGCCTCAAGGAGTGTGAAAACTACTTCTTTAATGGAAGCCTTTATCACTGATACCGATTCGCTGGGAACCAGGTAATCAAAATCAACCGGAAATGTTTTCTTTAATTCTTTCAATGTTTTAACAATGCCCTCATAAGTTTGCAAAGTATTGGCATCTGGTGTCTGATACACAATGAGGTAAGTTGCCGGCATACCATTCACAGTAGAATTATGGGCATAATTAAATTTCCCAAGCTCCACTCTCGCTATGTCCTTCATATAGACAATGTTGCCCGTAGCAGGATTGTTGCGAACAATAATATCATTAAACTGATCTACCGTATTGATACGGCTGTTAGTAATAACGCTGTATTCAAAGCTTTGCTGGCCGGGCTGCGGAAGGCCGCCGATAGTTCCCGGAGCTATTTGTATGTTTTGATCATTAATAGCTTTGGCCACGTCAGCCGGTGTAATACTAAGTGAAGCGAGCTTTTCAGGATCCAGCCAGATTCGCATACTAAAATCATCACCATGGGAATCAATATCACCTACTCCTTTCACTCTTTTCAAAGCGTCCTGAACATGAATGTTCACATAATTGCCTACGAAACTGGAACTGTGTGTGCCCTTAGGGGAATAAAATGCAAAAATGGCTAACGGGCTGGGGTTTCTTTTTCTAACGGTAACGCCCAAACGTTTTACTTCATCAGGCAAGGTCGGCAACGCCACATTTACCCTGTTTTGCACATCCACAGAAGCAATATCCACATTGGTGCCAATATCAAAAATCACATTAATACTACTTTGCCCGCTTGCAGTACTTCCGCTTGTTATATATGTCATTCCAGGAGATCCGTTGATCTGCGTCTCCATCGGTGTGGTAGTAGTCTGTTCTACTGTTTGGGCATCCGCCCCAATAAAGCTGCCAGACACAGAGACGGTTGGCGGAGAAATATCAGGATATTTGGAAACGGGCAAATTGGTCAATGAGATAACTCCAACTAATACGATTACAATTGAAATTACAATTGCTGTAACCGGGCGTTTTATAAATGTTTCTGCAATCATTTTACATTCTTTTTTTCAGGAGTAAGAAGCTCTTTGATTTTAAAGAAAAACAATCTGAAAAAAGAGCGCGTGTTCTTTCTTCATCAGGAGTTTTTCTTACTTAAATACTTCATCCTCTTTAGGTTTATAATCTGCTCTCAATTCCGCCAGCTTTTTCTTTCCATAAGCCAATCGGGTAATCAACACAAATAGAACCGGCACAATAAATATGGCAAGTGAAGTAGCGCTCAACATGCCGCCAAGTACCGTCCAGCCAATTGTCTTACGTGATTCAGCAGCGGCTCCTGTGGCAAAAGCCAATGGTAACACACCCAGTATAAATGCAAAGGACGTCATAACGATAGGGCGTAAACGTAATTGTACTGCTGCAATAGTTGCTTTGATCAATTCCGTTCCGCTATCCACTCTTTCTTTGGCAAATTCTACTATCAGAATGGCATTTTTGGCTGCAAGCCCAATGAGAGTGATCAACCCTATCTGGGCATAAATATTATTGGTGAGATCAGGCCAGAAAGAAAGCGCAATAATGGATCCCAATGCACCTATTGGTACTGCGAAAAGAACTGAAAATGGAACTGACCAACTTTCATACAAGGCAGCAAGAAAAAGGAACACGAATATAAGTGATATGGCGAATATCATTCCTGTTTTATTACCTGCTTTTATTTCTTCCCTGCTCATTCCGGAAAATTCATAACTATACCCCTGAGGTAAAAATTTTGCTGCTGTTTCTTTCAATACGCTGATAGCTTGGCCGCTGCTGTAACCGGGTTTTGCACTTCCATTGATCTCGATTGACCGGTTTACATTATAATGGGAAATTAACGTAGGGCTTTCAACCACTCTTGAAGTAACCAACGAACCAAGAGGAATCATGTTTCCCTGGTTGTTACGTACATAATATTTTCCAAGTTCATCAAGTGAAGACCGATAAGAACTGTCTGCCTGTGAAACTACTCTGAAATTCCGTCCATATAAATTAAAATCATTGATATAGGAACTCCCTAATAATGTTGACATCGTATTATATACTTCCGATACCGGGATACCTAACTGTTTTGCTTTCGTACGATCTACATCTACCTGGTAGCTTGGCGTACTTGAATTGAAGAACGTATATGCGGCGCCTATTTCGGGCCGCTTGTTTACTTCCGTAATGAAGGTTTTAGCCACCTGGTTGAATTGATGAACATCATCTGAACTTGTCGTTTGTTGCAATTCAAAGGTGAACCCGGCAGTTTTACCAAGCCCCGGAACAGCCGGGGGGGAGATGGCCAAAACTCTTGCTTCTTTAAGATCATTCGTTTTTTGCTTAATAATTTCCATGATGCTTTGAGCACTTTGTCCTTTTTCTTTGCGTTGGTCCCACGGATTTAGCGAGATCCATAAAGTGCCAACGTTGGATTTATGAGAGCCATCAATTATATTGAAACCGGTCAGGCCAAGAACTATCCCTACCTCGGGTATGGTCTGTATTCTTGACACTATTTCCTTTAATAGGGTAAAACTTCGTTCGGAAGAAGTAGCTTCCGGCATTTCATAAGTTGCCATAAGACGGCCTTCATCTTCAGCAGGGATAAAGCCAGTGGGTTTGGTCTTGAAAAGAAAAAATAATCCTATAAAAAGGACTACGAGGAGAATCAGTACATAAGGAGTTTTTTTAATCCAGAGAGCTACCCCTCTTGTATAGGATCTTGTTAGCCGGTCGAACCAGCCATTGAACGCAGCAAAGAATTTTTCGATCACGCTTTTCTTCGCGTTTTCATCCTTTGAGTGTTTAAGCATAATAGAACATAATGCTGGTGTAAGCGAAAGGGCTACAAAGGCAGAAATAATTACAGATACCGCTATAGTAATAGCAAACTGCTGATATAATTTACCGACAATACCGGGAATAAACCCCACCGGTACAAAGACTGCTGCCAGTATCAATGCGATGGCCACCACGGGTCCTGAAATATCCTGCATGGCCTTTCGTGTAGCTTCTTTCGGAGATAAATTATAGTGATCTATGTAATGCTGCGTAGCTTCCACTACAATGATCGCGTCATCCACCACTATACCAATAGATAATACAAAAGCAAATAAAGTAAGTGTATTGATTGTAAATCCGAAAATAATAAAGAAGGTAAAGGTACCTATGAGGGAGACCGGAATCGCGAGAACCGGTATCAGGGTGGCTCTCCAGTTTTGAAGAAATAAGAATACAACTAGTGTGACCAGTGCAAGCGCCTCAAGAAGAGTGACTACTACTTCCTTTATAGAAGCCTTAACTACCGAAACCGTTTCAAGCGGTATCATAAAATCTACATCGGCTGGAAATGTTTTCCGCAGATCTTTCATCGTCTTCATAATTCCTTCATAGGTTTGAAGCGTATTGGCATCTGGTGCCTGGTAGATGAGGAGATATGTGGTTGACTGCCCATTTAAAGTAGAATTGTGCCCGTAGCTAAACTTGCCTAATTCTACTCTGGCAATGTCTTTTAAATAAGTGACACTTCCTGTAGCAGGAATTGAACGTACGATAATGTTCTTAAATTGGTCTACTGTGTTGATACGGCTATTAGTAAGAACACTGTATTCAAAGCTTTGAATATTTGGTTGAGGAACAGCACCTACTGTACCGGGCGCAATTGCCAAATTTTGTTCATTGATTGCCGCGGCCACATCAGCGGGCGTAATCCCCAGGGAAGCAAGTTTTTCAGGATTCAGCCAAATGCGCATACTGAAATCATCCCCTCTTGATACGATGTCAGCTACTCCAGGTACACGTTTTAGTGCATCTTGTATATGAATATTTACATAATTACCTATAAAGCTGGAATTGTGGGTGCCCTTGGGTGAGTAAAAAGATAAAATTACCAGTGGGCTTGGATTCCGTTTAAGTACGGTGACTCCCAAACGCTTTACTTCATTAGGTAACGTGGGAAGTGCTACGTTTACCCTGTTTTGTATATCTACGGAAGCAATATTCACATCAGTGCCTACATCGAAAACCACATTGATACTGCTTTGCCCCGTTGAAGCGCTGTTACTTGAAAGATAAGTCATTCCCGGAGAGCCATTGATCTGCATCTCCATAGGAGTAGTGGTAGTTTGCTCCACCGTTTCTGCATCAGCACCAAGGAAATTAGCGGTCACAGTGACCATTGGTGGAGATATATTAGGATATTGGGAAATCGGCAGATTACTTAATGATATAAGTCCTACCAATACAATTACAATCGAAATTACAATTGCTGTAACGGGGCGTTTTATAAATGTTTCGGCGATCATTGTGTATTCCTATTTCATAAACTTCAAATCTTTACCGAATCTCTATTTCGATTACTATTTATTAGATGTCGTATCCACTTTAATAACAGAACCATCATGCAAATTTTGAACTCCTTCCACTACAATCTTTTCACCAGGCTGCAGGCCACTATTAATAATTACCCCATCTCCTATTTGCCGTCCTTCTATTACTTTCCTCTGCATTACCTTAGAACTATCACCCACAACGTAAACAAAGAATTCTCCCAGCTGCTCTGTTACCGATTTATAAGGAATGATCGTTGCATCCTTTGCGGTCGTATTTTTTACCCGCACGCTGGTATTCATCCCTGGCTTGAGCATACTTTTATCGTTAGGAAATACTAGCCGTACTTTTATGGTTCCCGTTTGTGGATCCACCGCTCTGTCAAGAAAACTTATGCTTCCCGGATTGGGATATATTTCTTCGCCAAATGCAATGGTAAAAACAGAATCCTTAAGGAGACTTTTACTTCCCTGCAATTCGGAAAACCGAAAAATATTTTTTTGATCAATCGTAAAATCAACAGCAACAGGATTGTTAGTTGAAACCGTATTTAAGATCGTTTGACCGGCTACTATTGCAGTTCCTTTTTTAACCTGTGAGATCCCAATAGTTCCCGTCAATGGAGAATAAATATTGGCAAATTGAACATTAGATCTAATACTTGAAGCCTGAGCCTTAGAGGCTGCTACTTGTTTTTTAGTTGCCTCCAGCGCGGCGTTTGCATAATCAACCTGTTGTTTGGCTATAGCATCATGCCTGGCAAGCTCATTGTACCTGTCGGCATCTTTTTGTGCTTTAACCAGGTTGGCTTCCTGCACCTGCAGGTCAGCAACTGCCTGCTCATAGTTTGCTTTATAAACCTGTGCATCAATTGAATAAAGATGCTGGCCTTTTTTTACTTGCTGCCCATCCTGAAAATAAATTCCGGTTACATAACCACTTACCTGCGAGGTAAGACTGATTTGATCCAATGCATCGATAGCTGCAGGATATTGATCGTAATAGATGGCATTGGTTGGAGTAACTGTTGCAACGGTTACTGTTATAGCAGGCGGAGGCCCCTGCACTTGTTGATCGTCTTTGCCGGCACACCCTGTCAGGATAATTATAGTAGCTAAAAAGAGAAGGATACTTCTATGTTTCAATTTCATGATTATAAATTTAATAGCTGATGGTTCCCAACGCCTGTGCTACATCTATTTTACTGGATATAACCTGGTACAATGCATTATAATAATTTATTTGCGCCGCTCGCAGATCTGATTCAGCAGTGATCACATCCAAATAAGCTTTTACTCCCGCCCGGTATTGCATTCTTATTACTTCGTACACATCAGTCGCAAGAGAAAGGTTTTCCTTGAGGCTGAAAAAAGTATATAAATTACTTTTATAAGCAGCAATTGCATTTTGATATTGAGTATTGACAGCATTCTTTTGGCTTATAAGATTGTTATCTGCCTGGGTAATTTCAAATTCGGCTCCTTTTACTTGTTGCAATCTTTTTCCACCCTGGAACAACGGAAGTGACAGGGTGATACCGGCGAAAGAATTGGGATAAGAGGCACCATACAATTTTGAAAATTGATTGTTGAGAAAGTTGAGGTTATAATTTCCGAATGCGGATACATTGGGAAGAAAACTCCATTTGTAATATTGCAGATTATATTGTTGCAATTTTTTCTGCGTCTCCAACTGACGAATCTCAATCCGGTTATCGTAACTGACATTTTCCAATGTATCTATATAAATTTCCTTTTCCATTTGTGCCGTATCGTAGGATAAATCAATTGTTGCAGAATCAGGAAATCCCATCAATTCTTCCA
>JBDTIC010000269.1:0-3633 GCA_039936595.1 Ginsengibacter sp.
AATGTATCCCTGCAAAAGGTGTTCAGGCAGATTCACAAACAGGCAGGCTACCAGTTTTTTTATGAGGATGAAATGCTCAATAAAGCCGGCCTTGTCAATATCAACGTAAAAGATATGCCACTGGAAAAAGTATTGGCAATTTGTTTTAAAGGCCTCCCTCTCTCTTACTCTATCGCAAATAATGTGATTACGGTCAATCGCAAAACAGGAGATCCTGTTCAGTCAGTTGCCGTACCTGCGTTTATTACTATACAGGGAATAGTAAAGGATGCCTTGGGTAATGCTCTTACCGGTGTATCGGTAATAGTAAAAGGAAGTAACAGAGGTACCAGTACAGACACGAATGGTGGATTTACCATTGAAGCTAACGCTGGGGATGTATTGGAGTTTTCATTCGTTGGATACCAAAAAAAAAGTGTAACAGTTGGGCAAAATAAAAATATTACTGTGGTAATGGATATTGAAGTGATTGTAGGTAGCGAGGTAGTGGTTGTGGGTTATGGTACCCAGCGAAAAACTGACTTAACTGGTGCCATTTCTACAATTTCCGCTAAAGAATATGCTGACCAACCGGTTTCAAGGATAGATCAGGTATTGCAAGGCCGTGCTCCTGGCGTTCAGGTTACCCAAAATAGTGGGGCTCCAGGTGGCGATGTTAGAATTAGAATCAGAGGTGCTAATTCGATATTAGGGAATAACGATCCGCTATATGTAGTAGATGGTTTTGTCGGTGCAGATTTTAATACCGTGAACCCAAATGATATTGCTTCGATCCAGATACTGAAAGATGCGGCTTCAACTTCCATATATGGCAGCAGGGGCGCCAATGGCGTAGTGATCATTACGACAAAAAAAGGAACCCGTGGATTTAAGGTCACTTATGAAGGACAGGCGAGTGTGTCTGACGTAATTAAGAAATGGGATGTGTTATCGGCGGGCGAATTTGCAGACATTGTGAACAAACGAGCTTTGGGAGTAGGAACTAACCCTCCATTTTCTACAGCTCAGGTGGATGAATTTAAGAAGAATGGCGGAACCGACTGGCAAGATATTATTTACAGAAAAGCAAATGGTCAACAACATCAGGTAACTCTTTCCGGTGGTGGAGAAAAGACTACTTTTTTGATTTCCGGTAATTATGTTGATCAAAAAGGTATTATAGAAAATAGTGATTTTAAGCGTTACCTTTTTAGATCAAATTTAAACACCAGGGTAAATGACAAACTCTCTTTTCATGTAAATATGGAGGGCTCCAGGTTATTGAACCATAATTTAGGCCTATATAGCGGTACGGCTTCACCTGTTGTACAAACAATATCCTGGGCTCCCACTACTCCCGAATATGATGCAAACGGGCTTCCAACACCCATAGATGTTACGGGGTCCATCGGGAGAAATCCATTAGACATATTATATGACAGGCAAAACGATGATGTCAACAGCAGCTACAATGTAATTGGCGGATTAAATTACGTCCTTCCGATTGATGGTTTATCTTTAGATTTACAATACGGGGTGAACTACCTGAACGCCTTAAATTCTAATTTTCAAGGTCAGAGAGTTTCGAATAATAATCCAAGCGCATCAAGAAGCAGTTCTGATCAATTAACGCTGCAAAGTACGAATGCACTCAATTATACCCGCACATTTAATAAGCATAGTATTAATGCTGTATTTGTTTTTGAAACACAGCAATACACCAATAATAGTTTTTCGGCAAATGCCAATAACATTAGGTTCCCCAATCAGTTAGGCTATAGTAACATAGGGCCTAATGGCGCTTCGTCAGTGGGTGCAAATTTCCAAAAATGGACTTTGCTTTCTTTGTTGGGAAGGGTGAATTATGCGTTTGAAAACAAATATTTATTGACTGCTGCAGTAAGAAGAGATGGGTCGTCGAAGTTTAGTAGTAAAAACAGGCAGAGTGTATTCCCATCCGTTGCTGTTGGTTGGAAATTGTCAGAAGAAAAATTTATTAAAGACCTAAACGTTTTCAGTAATTTGAAGGTTAGAGGAAGTTGGGGTATGACAGGTAGCCAGGCAATTGGCCCCTATGCTACTATTTCTACATACAATACCTCGCCGGTTTTCGCTTTCAATAACGCAAGCGCAGTTAGTGGTATTTATCAAGGCAATCCTGGGAATCCCAATTTAAAGTGGGAAACTACAAAACAATCAGATTTAGGTCTTGAAATGGGGATTTTAGAGGGAAGATTAAATTTAGAGTTGGATTATTTTCAAAAAAATACTACCGACCTCCTGTTAAACTTTGCGATCCCGGATTATGCAGGTGGAGGAACACAGACAAGAAATGTAGGTAGTATTAAAAATGAAGGCTTTGAATTTTCATTAGGCGGCACTCCTGTGAGAATTAATAACTTTAGATGGGAAACGAATTTAAATATATCAACTCTTAAAAACAGGGTAATTAGTTTAGGAGGTTTGCCAAGATTGGGTGCAGGCACCAGAGTTGGAGCAGGTATGTCCATTACTAATGAATTTATGCTAATCCCCGGAGAATCATTAGGCGCATATTGGGGTTTGAAATATCTTGGAACATTTAAACCTAAAGATGCTGCACTGGCAGCACAACAAGGCAGGTTCCCGGGTGATCCTCATTATGAAGATATCAATGGGGATAACGCAATAACTACCGATGATTTTCAAATCATTGGACGTGCATTTCCTAAGGTTACCGGCGGTTGGAACAATACATTTGCCTATAAGGCATTGACTTTAAATATATTCTTCCAGGGAGTATTTGGTGTTGATAAACTTGATTATACAAGAGCAGTTGCACTATCTGGCTCAGGAGATGCAAGGCAACCGACATTAAAAGAAATATTAAACTATTACAGACCTGGAAATGAAAGTTCTGACGTTCCGGCTTTCAGCAAAACATATCAACCATTTACTCAATCCAGCAGATTTATTGAAAACGGCGCTTATGTTCGTCTAAAAAATGTGAGTTTATCATACGATTTGTCACCACGATTTATTGATAAAAAGTTTGCTGTGAAATTGTTCGCAAGTGCCACCAATCTTTGGACAATAACTAAATACAAAGGTCCTGATCCTGAAGCCAGTAACGTGGGGTCAGGCACCGACACAGCCATTGGTATTGATTATGGCGCTTATCCTAATTCAAAAACTTATACAATCGGAATCAATTTAAATTTTTAAAATAATATAGAATGAAAAAGCTAAATATAATTCTCTTTGCTATTCTGCTTTTTGCCGGAATAGGGTGCAAAAAAGATTTTCTGAAGGAAGATACTCGTGCACTATTATTTGGACCTGATGTTCTAAAGACTCAAAACGGCTTAGAAGCTGCATTGACCGGTGCTTATAAGGGCCTGGGTAATCAATGGGCCTGGGGCTTTTTACACCCTTCTGCGGTAGCTGCTGCTGCCGGAGGCGATGATGTTACCACACATCCGGGTAGTAATAAAGCTGATTGGAGAGAGTTTGATCAGTTTAATGTATCTGCGACCAACCAGAGATCAGGGAATGTTTATACGGGTTGTTATAAAGCCATTCAAGGTGCTAATAATGTAATAAATAATTTCGGACAAACAGTGGGAGACAAACCTACGATAGACATAATAGCTGGTGAGGCTTATTTTATAAGAG
>JBDTIC010000270.1:0-6705 GCA_039936595.1 Ginsengibacter sp.
CAGTGGCAACATGGGGCAGCATGATTCCATTTTCATCGCCTATTGTGATGATGGCACGCATTCCCTCCGGTAATGTTCCTGCCTGGCAAATTGTGGTGTCGATGTTGTCGCTTATAGCAGGTTTTATCCTTACCACCATGCTGGCAGCTAAGATATATCGCACCGGAATTTTACTTTATGGGAAAAAAGTGACGTTCAAAGAGATGGGTAAATGGCTTTTTAGAAAAGCTTAGTTCAATGTAATATTTTAATAAATCACTCAATATTCACTACCATCATCCACCCAAATCAATTTCAGTATTATCACCGATATTGAGTGAACGTGTTTCTCCAATTACTTCAGTATCATTTCCTATAAGAGAATCGTCAAGCATTACATCATATAATTTAGAATAGGATCCAATAATAGATGCCTTAATTATTGAAGAATAAACAATAGTATGTTCACCCATAGCCACGTGCGGGCCTATAATAGAATTTTTAATATCACAACTTTCGGCAATGCTTACCGGTGGAATAAAGATGGTATTTTCAAACTTATTGGGCTCCGCGATCGTACCTCCAAATTTTTGGAGTAAAATAGAATTTGATTTTAACAATGATTCCTTTCTTCCACAATCAAACCAGTTCTCTACCTTAAAAGATTTGAATTCTGCTCCACCTTTTATCATACATTCAAGGGCATCTGTAAGGTTAAATTCATCGAAGCTTTTAATTTCGTTCATTATAATATTCGAAACGCATTTGAAAAGTAAACTAGAATCTTTTATTTTATAAAGACCTACCAGTGCCATATTGGATTTAGGTATAAATGGCTTTTCAACTACCCGGGTAATGAAGCCTTTCTCATTAATTTCTGCCACTCCAAAATCACGTGGATCATCCACTTTTTTTACTCCGAGCATAGACCAGGGCGAAGACAGCATTTCTTTAATATCGTATTCACAGATCGTGTCTCCCAAAGCAATAAATACTTCATCATCATCTATGAATTTTCTCGAGAGGTCAATGGCATGTGCTGTGCCTTTTCTTTGATTCTGGTAGACAAAATGACAAGTAAGTTGTGGATATTTTGCACGTATATAATCCTGTATTTTCTCTCCCAGGTAGCCAACAATAAAAACAAATTCATTGATACCTGCTTCGTGTAATTGATCTACGTTAATGCTTAGAATGGTCTTGCCTGCTAATGGAATTAATGCCTTTGGCTGCGTATACGTATGTGGGCGAAGCTTTGTGCCTGCTCCTGCAACAGGAATAATAGCTTTCATTTTCTATAATTTGTGTTCTTATTTTTCTATAAGAAAGGTGAATATAGTAAATGTTTGATTTCCACTTGCAAGTTACTGGTACTATAAACATAAATAGCTTTATACCCACATTACATAATATTTTATAGTAATTTCCTTGTACTTGTTGCTTTAAAAAAAATAAAGAAAAGAAAATTCTACTCAATTGATTGTAAGTAATCGTAGTGATTCAATTGTCCGGATTACAACTATTAGTATTTGGAAACCTTTCTAACCTGTACTGTGCTATTGAAGACACATTAGCAAACAAATGTCTCCGACGATACAATTATTTTTCTTTAAAAAAGTGCTATACAATACCCTGGGCAATCATTGCATCCGCTATTTTTACAAATCCTCCAATATTGGCACCTGTTTTATAATTAATGATGCCATCTTTGTCTTTGCCATACTTCATGCAAATATGATGAATGCTCTTCATTATTATCCTTAATCTATGATCTACCTCTTCTCTGTTCCATGACAAGCGAAGAGAATTCTGAGACATTTCCAGACCAGATACCGCAACCCCGCCAGCATTCGCCGCTTTTCCAGGGCCGTATAAAATACCCGCTTGTTCTATGACATCCATAGCCTCAAGGGTAGAAGGCATATTGGCTCCTTCTGCTATACAAATGCATCCATTATCTATAAGAGTTCGGGCATCCTTTGCATCCAACTCATTTTGTGTAGCATTAGGAAAGGCAATATCACACTTTATTTTCCATGGACGTTCTCCTTCGAAGAATTCACAATCAAACTTTTTAGCATATTCTCTAACCCTACCCTGTCGTCCGTTCTTCAACTCCATGATGTAGTTAAATTTCTTCTTGTCGATACCCTTTGGATCGTAGATAAATCCTTCTGAATCTGAAAGAGTTACCACTTTAGCACCTACTTCAATACATTTTTCTACAGTATATTGTGATACATTGCCGGATCCTGATATAGCTACTGTTTTTCCATTTAAGGAATCACCTCTTGTTTGCAACATCTCTTCCGCAAAGTAAACCACACCATAACCGGTCGCCTCGGGACGTATGAGGCTGCCGCCAAATTCATATCCTTTGCCGGTAAGCACTCCGGTAAATTGTCCTTTTATTCTTTTGTACTGGCCAAAGAGATAACCGATCTCTTTACCACCCACACCAATATCTCCGGCGGGTACATCTATATCAGCGCCCACATGACGATACAGCTCCGTCATAAAACTTTGACAAAATTTCATTATTTCATTATCGGATCTTCCTTTGCTAGCAAAGTCTGAACCGCCTTTACCTCCCCCCATTGGCAACCCGGTAAGACTGTTCTTGAATACCTGTTCAAAAGCAAGAAACTTGAGAATACTAAGATTAACGGTAGGGTGAAAACGAAGTCCACCCTTGTATGGCCCTATAGCGCTGTTCATCTGTATACGATAGCCACGATTGATTTCCACCTCTCCTTTGTCATTTAGCCAAGGTACTCTGAACATAATTACTCTTTCAGGCTCAACGATCCGTTGCAAAATCTTATTTTTCTTGTATTGAGGATGCCTTTCAATAAAGGGAATAACCGACTCCGATACTTCGCGAACGGCTTGCAAAAATTCAGGCTCGTGGCAATT
This sequence comes from Ginsengibacter sp., assembly GCA_039936595.1. GTDB lineage: Bacteria > Bacteroidota > Bacteroidia > Chitinophagales > Chitinophagaceae > Ginsengibacter. The sequence goes on from JBDTIC010000270.1 coordinate 2,896, forward strand.
CCTGACTTCTACCTCTTTCATAAATTCATTTACGATGTCCATACTGTATTATCTTTTAATTGAATAAGCGAATAAATATAAATGCAAAGGAATAAACATGAAATTTTGAAACAATCAATTTAATTAGTAACAATATGAGAATTAAAAGTAAGTATCGCAAAGAATATACAAATTGACAAGTATCTTTTGTTGATAAGTAAACCTTAACCGGGTCTCAAATAATGAGGAACCAAACATACATTTCATTTCTTAAAAAACAGTTGCAAATATAATTTGCTTTTTGCTTTAAAAGAATAAAGCTGATGAAAAATCATTTTCTATTTCAGAAAATACTAATTACCAAGCATTATGGCACTTTATAATATTTGTTTTAGCTTCATTAGTAAAGGCAAATTACCCTCCTCTCTTCATATATTTTATAAAGACAATCTATTTTGCCAATTTTTGTTGTGTAAAACCAGTTTTGATTTGGAAATCTACCAGCTGCAGGAAAGTAAAAATTGAAACCAGAAAGAACAGACAGGCGTATTGATGGTGGCATCTAAACCAATAAAGGTATTCTACTATCTGACTTTACATCAATCCATAATCCAGCACACGGCGTAAATATTTTTTATCCTGGATAATCCAGGTAACTTCATAACTCCCTTTTTCATCTTTAGAAAAAATATAGAAATATATTTTATGTCCGTCCACGGACTTATAAACCGCATCCCTTGTGCGCTCTACACCCTGGTCGGAGTAAGTGAAATGCAGATTAAAAAGATCAGAATAAGCTGCAGGAGGAATTGCAACCGTGTCATTATTAATAATTACCGAAACCTCACTGATACTGGTATTAGGAGTATTTCCATAATCGCCGTAGTAGGGTTTACGATCTATTCTGACCAGGTATTTGTCATCAAAAGAAAGCTTGTGCTTTGCGGGATCAAATACAGCAATTTTCACTTTAGCTTTTATACCTTCTCCTTCAAACAGTATAGAATCATTAGCCAACCCGGTATAGGAAATTTTATTCAATGGAGCCGCGCCCACACTTTCACTTATCCCCGCCAATGTGAAAGTAGCAAGATCTGCACGAATATCGCGGACAGGAAATCTCTCAAAAGATTCAGATTTTTTCCTGGAATCAGGCATGTCGGCATTTTGTGCATAGCTAAAAGTCACATAAAATAGGGTAAAAGCAAAAAATAAAAAGATTTTTAAACTTTTCATCGTTGAGTTTTTTCAATTGCAGAAAAAAGGACTAACTACCAGATAGCTGAATCTTAATCCTTCACCTGGGGATATCCCTTTGAGATCCAATCCGTCTTGATGTTAGTGGGTAAATTGAGCAAATGATAATTGGTAAATTTCATTTGTTTTAGTGAAGCTATTGCCGGACGAACGTTAGGACACTTGGCAAAAGGGCAACAACCACAGTAAATTACAATATTGGCATCGCGTGGAACCTTACTGATAGCAGCTTCAAATTTTTCGATGTTCGTTTTATCCTCGGTCATGCCTATGTTAATAGAGTGAGGAATAATCACGCCCGGACCTATACAGTAAATGAGTGGAAGATTTTCATTCGATTCAATGGTTTTGGCTAAAACTGCAGGCTCTATTAATTGATCCTTTGTCCAGTTTTCAGGCTTTTGAGCTTTACATTGAGTGAAGCTGAAAGCTATCAATGCAAAGATTAAATAAGAAAATATTTTTTTTGCTTTCATGAAAATGGTTTTGTCCAAAAATAAAAAGAAAATGATGAGGCGATTGTGGATTAACTTTTTGTTTTTATTGTTATCACGCCTATTGAGTAACGATTGTGTCTAACACAACCCTTACTTCTTCCTTATCTCTTTTTGCCTTCTTTCTAAAATATCCGCGAAGTAAAAAATTATGTTGCAACGCTTCCAAATCTTCATCTAACTTTTTACTGGCTGATTGTAAGTTGTCTAACGTAGTCTTCAACCCCTCCGCTGTTTTTTCATCTCCCAATAACATTCCGGCAGGGGCATTTTTATTTTGCAATCCTTTATTTAAAGTATTACCCGCTGTTTGCAAACTACTCATGACCTCTTTTGATTGGTCAGCCACTGCCTGTAAGGCGGACACTGTAGAACGAAGTTTGCTGAAGATAACTGTATCTGTTACCAGGTCATTTGCTAAAGTACCCTTGTCATTCAATTTGGATGTATAATCGGTCACATTCGCAGAAAGTTTTTCAAGATTTTTTGAAGCACTTTTAACAGTAAGAATAGTGCTGTTTAAATTATCGGCTAATTCATCTGATGAAAGCAACCTGCCAATACTGCCTTTTCCTTCCGCTATCCTGCCACTGATCACTTTAAAATCGGTAGTAATTGCAAGGAGATTGTCGTTGTTCCTGGAAAGTGTGCTCATCATTGCATCGGTACTTAACAAAGTGTCGTTTGCAAGCAAGTCTCCATTTTCAATAAGCGGAGATTGGGATGTACCTCCATATATTTCTATTATCTTGTTTCCAATCAAGCCGTCCGTGCTTAGTTTGGCCCTCGAATCTTTATGAATAAAGTGCGCAGACTTTTCTTCTATATTTATATCAACTTCGACTCTGTTAATACCAATAAGGTTTATTTTTTGAACGGTACCTACCTTCACACCTGAAAACCATATGTTATTTCCTTTCTGTAGCCCATTTACATTTGTAAAAGACGACTTTACACTTATAAAATCGCCAAAAGATTTCTTTTGAGAGCCAAGTGTAAGCACAGTGATAATAAAGATAGCCACACCTAGGAAAATAAATATTCCTACTATTACTGCTCTTCTGTTTCCGGTTGATCTCATAATTATTTATTAATAAAGTTATATTTATAAAAGTCTTGTATGCGTTCATCATCGGTAGCAAAAACCTCTTCAAAGCTTCCTTGCTTTATAAATTTACCATCAAATAACATGGCCACTTTATCGCCGGTGCTCTTGGCACACGAAAGGTCGTGGGTGATAATAATAGAAGTGGTATTGAACTTGTGTTTCACCAGGTTGATCAGGTTATTAATTTCAGAGCTGGTGATAGGATCAAGCCCTGAAGTTGGCTCATCATATAGCATTATTTTAGGCCGGAGGATCAATGTGCGCGCTATACCAACTCTTTTCCGTTGTCCACCGGATAGCTCTGAAGGCATCTGATTGATTGTTGGCAATAAACCCACATCATCCAAAACCGATTCAATCTGCTGGGTACGCTCTTTCCTTGATAAATGTTTTGAATGCCGGACTAACGGAAAATTTAGATTCTCTTTTACAGTCATGCTATCATATAAAGCACTGCTTTGAAACGAAAATCCAATCTGTAGCCTGAGCTTCTGCAATTCTCTATCATTAAGCAACTCTACTTCTTTACCTAATACATTTACACTTCCCATGTCAGGTTTTAATAGACCGCAAATTATTTTTATAAGTACCGATTTTCCGGTTCCTGATCTTCCCAATACTATGACGTTTTCCTTATCATGCACTTCAAGGTTTACCCCCTGCAGCACATGATTATCACCAAAAGATTTATGGAGATCCATGATAGAAATAACTATTGGATTTTTGATGAAATTTTCGTTATCTTTTTCCATTGATCCTCTTTACTAATTGTAACGCATGCTATTTGTTATTTGAACAATAAGTATTTCTTCCACAAAAATCAAAAACATTGAAAGAACTACTGAAGAATTAGCCGCTTTGCCTACTCCTTCGGTTCCATTTTTTGCATGAAAACCTTTATAACAACCTATGATCCCAATCGTAAACCCGTATACAACGCTTTTAATTAATGAGGAAAAAATATCAAGGAAC
>JBDTIC010000271.1:0-2851 GCA_039936595.1 Ginsengibacter sp.
ATAAACATTAAGATGTCTCCATTTTTTAATTCTACCATTCCTGGTTCCTGTGTTACGATACTTTTAGAGTTAGGTACCTCATTGCTGGATTTCCATGTTCTCCCATTATCATCTGAGAAATAACTCCAAAGATGGCCCATGGGAGAAAATTCCATTTGGCCAGGGTTCTGATGCATGGCAACAGCCAGGAGAAGACGGCCATCACGTAGTTGGATAACACGATTATTATTCAGTACAAAATATCCTTGCTTGTCAGTGATACAGGGTCGGGGATCGCTCCAGGTTTTTGCTTCATCATTCGATATACGTATATAGGGAATACAGTCAGTTAAAGAATTCTTTCTTAGATAAAACAAGGCAATTTCACCATTTTTCAATCTTAATAGTGAAACAGACATTACATTCATATCACCTTCCTGATCTACAATTTTTACATCCTCTTGTGTCCAGGTTTTTCCCTTATCTGATGAATATCTTCCGGCCAGATAGGCGTTGCCATGGTCACTACCCGATGTGCCTGTATAATGAGAATATACAAAAAGAATGCGGCCATCTTTTAAAGTAACGAAGTCGCCCTCACTGTTCCGTGGATTATTGGGACCAGGAAGAAGCTGAAGCACCGTATTATCCGTTTCATTGGTTCCTGTACTTTGACCAAAAATATTGCTTACCGAACTAATAAAGAGTAGCAGACAAATCGCTGATGTTTTCATAATAATGTTTTTGAGTTGAAAAAAGCATAGAATAACGTTTCTATTATTGTCGTATAACGTGTACATAATTTTATTTTTTTATTTATTAATCCAATCAAGTTTTAATCTCAAAACAAAAGACCCCATTACCGACGCATCCAAATATCCTATCAAAACATCCTGATTGATAAAATGAATAGCAGGATAGCAATAGACTCCGGTAGAATTATTTTCAAGAATTTTATTATTTATCCATGTTTTCCCTTCATCCTTTGAAATGGCAATATTGAATGGGGTACGTTTCTGATCAATCCCATTATCATTCCATACCAATAGAAGATCGCCGGTTGACGGGATTCTTGTTATAGAGGCGGGAGAACACGGAGACTTAATATTGCTAGCTTCAACGGTACTCCATGTTTTACCCTCATCTTTGGAATAGGATAAATATTGAATACCCGACATAGTACGCATAAACATTAGAATAGACCCATTTCTCAACTCTACCATTCCTGGTTCCTGTGTTACAATAGCAGCAGGATTAGGTACTTCCTGGCTGGATTTCCAACTCTTCCCGTTATCATCAGAAAAATAACTATAAATGCGACCCATATTGGAAAATAGCTGCCCTGGACTGCGGTGCATGGCAACAGATAAAAGGAGGCGCCCATTTTTCAATTGAATGACCCTGTTATTATTGAGTACAAAATAACCTGGCTTGTTCGTTATACAGGGTTGGGGATCGCTCCACGTTTTCGTTTCATCATCCGATATCCGGATAAAAGGAATACAGTCCGTCTCTGAATTCTTCTTCAGATAAAACAATGCAATGGCACCATTTTGCAATCTGAGTAGTGAAACTGACATCACATTCATGGTGCCTTCCTGTTCTACGATTTTTACATCCTCTTGTGTCCAGGTTTTTCCCTGATCAGAGGAATATCTTCCTGCAAGATAGGCATGGGCATGATCACTATCCGATGTGCCTGTATAATGACTATAGACATAAAGAATGCGGCCATCTTTTAATGTAATAAAATCTCCCTCACTGTTGCGTGGATTGTTGGCTTTGGGAAGTAAAGTCAGTACATTTTCTTTACCAACATTTCCTTCCTCTCTTGATATAGAAGACTTGCTACTTCTACAACTTAAGAAAGTAATTATTAAGAACAAAAATGTAGCTATTTTCATTAGATCATCTAATTGAATATGGTTAACAATACCAGTTCATCCCTTATTTTTCTTATGCGGATAAGCAAGTTAGATCTATCTCCCCTATATCATAAAGCGAACATAAATTGAAAATATACCACTGTTCGGCGGTGCCGCTTACCAACCTGTATTTTGTTTCACTTTGGGTTCCAGACTTAATGTTGATTGTACAATTGGCCATAATTCTAAATAAGTTTTTCCAGCCTTGCTTACAAGAGAGGGGACCAGTTCAAATACCTTATCAAATCTCAATAAATCCCACCAGTAGGTTCCTTCAAAAGCCGTTTCACGAAGCCTCTCCTGTAAAATTGTCTTATCATTTTCTTCTTTTGAACCGCTTAAAAATACATGCGCTGAATAATTGGGTCCATAGGCACGCTGCCTAATTAGAGTCATTTCCGGAGTTGGATCCTGGCCTAAAGCATTTTTAGCTTCAGCGATCAGTAACAAAACATCGCCATATCTGAAGGTTATTTTATCATCATACCAATATCTCAATCCATTAATTAAAGTGCCATGGTATTTATAAACCAAAGAAGAATAATAGGCTTTAACTCCATCAGGATATGCATAAATAACTCTGTACGAGGCATCTTTGCGTTGGTCATCATCTGTGAATTGGCTTTGAATATGTTTTTCCACTTCGAGTTGTGAAAATCCGTTACCCCCTTTAAGTAACTCCTTAGTTGCTGCATCAATGGTAGCAGGTATGTATACAGGGTATAACCACATGTGGTTATAAGGCTGCAGATCACCCGTCTCTATATCTGCATGATGAACCGCAAAAATGACCTCTTTATTACCTTTATTACTGTAATCAAAAATACTCGCATAATTTGTCAGCAAAGCCACATCAGTGGTGGTGACATCGTTCAAAGCAGCAAGGGCAGTAGTCAAATCTGAAGTGCCGCCGTTTTCTCTCTTCGCAGTCCATAAATATATCTGGC
>JBDTIC010000272.1:0-8422 GCA_039936595.1 Ginsengibacter sp.
TCAGGCAAAAGCCTTTCAGAAGCAGGACAATATTAGTATTAGTTGCAAAGAAGATAATGATCTTTACTTGAGCTTAAAAAAGAATAGAATAGCATGTGGTCGGTACAATACTCCTGAGGAAGCTATCAACAATGCCCCGGTAGGAACAGGGGTGTTGATATTAGCCGATGACTATCCTGTGAAAACAACCAAGATTACAGCCTCACTTTATGAAAAGGCACATAGTAAAAAACTGCGACTATATGTTGAATATCCCTCTTATTTGCCGGGCATTACTATTGGGGCTTCCCGTCCAACAATATTAGAACGGGTGGTGGTTTCCACAAATTCAATTAAGAATTTGACTAGGATGCAGATATTGGCTTTACATGATTGTAATTATTTGCCGGTTTCAGTTCCAATCGAAAACTCGTTTCTTGCCGTAGGTAAAGTTGCGGGATTTGACCATGCAGTATATGGTTTGAATAAAGAGGCAAATCCATCAGTGATATTATTCAATATGAGTAATGATAATTTATTGGTATCAACAACAAAGTTGAGCCAATTTATTACAGCACGTTACGCTCCAAAAGAGGCAATGCAGGCAATATGGACATATATTTTGCATTGGTTACAAGGAGATAAAGATTCGGCTGTGATACTTGATTGGACGCCTACTGTTCGTCCTTCTTATTCACGTTCGCAAAAACTTCCTGCAAATGTTGTTCGGTTAGCTATTCAAAGAGGAATTGATTGGCATACTAATGCCAAAATGCTTCTAAATAAGGAAGGTTGGAATGAATATAAACAATTGTGGAAATTGAATGATTCAAATATGCTGACTAATATACCTTCAGTAAATAATGCAGCCCCTCAACCTAAATCACAAGTTGGTGACGGAAGTTTCGGAATCTTGGAAGGAATAGCTTCGCAGATTGATTTGAAAGGTAATCAGCCAACTCGTTGGTGGCTTCGGAGCGATTGTAATGGAGAAAGTTCTTTAGCGTTTGCCTTAAGGTGGAAATTAGATGGTGATAAACGAAGTAGTTTGATTGCAAAAAATTTGTTAGACTGGCTTTATTTCCGCTCAGGATTGTTTCAAGAAGACCCTCAAAAAGCAAATTACGGCCTGCTTTTTTGGGCTCCTGGAAGTACACAGGCACTTTATCAGGATAATGACATTAAGGCAATTCTTGGTTGTATTGGAACTTCAGGGATATTAAATACGGATAGATGGGACGATGTACTTGTTAAGAACATTTTGGGAAATTTTAGAACAACGGGTGTAAATGGATTTCGAGGTTCGCGGTTAGAGAATCCCAATTTGCTTCGTGATGGATGGCAGAGTTACTGGAATAAAAACACGGTCCGTTTGCAACCACATTACGAAGCTTGGGTCTGGTCTTCCTATTTATGGCTTTATGATAAGACCAAATGGAAGCCACTTTTGGAGAAGACACGAAAGGCCATAAGTATGATGATGGAAGCGTACCCTAGGGAATGGAGATGGCAAAATGGATTTCAACAGGAGAGAGGGCGAATGCTCCTTCCTCTATCGTGGCTAATCCGAGTAGATGACCGCCCCGAATATCGGGCCTGGATGAAACAAATAGCTACCGATATTGAGAAATATCAGGATAAATCCGGAGCAATCCGGGAAGAACTTGGCTCTTTAAGCCATGGAGTTTATACGCCTGCAAGTTCGAACGAATCCTATGGCAAAAAAGAAGCTCCTTTAATACAAGAGAACGGGGATAAAGTATCCGATTTGCTATACACTTGCAACTTTACCTTTTTGGGTCTCCATGAGGCATACGCAACAACCGGAGACATGCAATACAAAAGGATGGCTGATAGACTGGCTGAATTTCTTATTCGTGTTCAGGTAAAAAGTGAAAAGCATAAAGAATTAGATGGTGGGTGGTTTCGTGCTTTTGATTATGAGCAATGGGAATATTGGGGATCAAATGCTGATGCCGGATGGGGAGCCTGGTCTATTGAAGTAGGATGGACTCAGGCATGGATACCTACCGTTCTTACAATGAGGGAACTAAATAAAAATCTTTGGGATATCACTAAGTATAGTAAGGTAGAGAAACACTTCGAGAGTATCCGCAGGGAAATGATACCTGATGAGGTGCTAAAAAATGAGAATTGGTAATGAAAAAATATTGAAATATTTAAAGGTTTATAAAATAAATGTAAAATACACTTGTATAATCAAATTGTCCAATGAAATTTGAAGAATATACAACCCTGTACCACGCAAATTTAATTAATGAAGTTATTCCTTTCTGCATGAAAAAATCGGGAGATAAAGAATTTGGAAGTTATTTAATTGTCTTGGCCGGAATGGCAGCGTATTTAGTACCGACAAATTTATCTGGCTTCAATGCAGGCAGTTATGGACATTTGCCATGCTATATAATCAGGTAGATAAAAAGAGTGGCTTAATTTTTTAACACGAATCGCCAACCTGATATTTACATTATTAGCCTTTGCAATGATTGACAGGATTGGAAGGAAGAAACTATTGTTGGGAGGATCAACCATAATGAGGTTCGATATTTTGCAATTTTGTGATGAATGCTTTAATCTCTTTTACTTTCCTTGTAATGTTATCAGGATTAGGTGTTTCCACTACATTTTTTATCTATGGCATTATCAATTTGAGTGTGATTTTACTTGTGAGCAAATATATTTTTGAGACGAAGGGAGTACTACTTGAAAAGATGCAGATTGTATATTCGACTACTTAAAGAGAGTATCGCTATAACAAAAAGAAGCAAAAAATATTCTATTTGTTTCGCCTGGTCTCCTATCGCATCTATAGATTTACATCATTTAGGTCATAGCTTTACGAATGAGAACTTTCTCATTGAAGGCTTACAGTTAGTTTGTACCGCAACTATTTATAACTCGAATCATCTTCCTGCTGCTGATAATAGAGAAAAAAAAGACAATAAATAACTAAGGAGCTTATAAATTATAAGACAATCATACGGTCGTAGACGAAATATTAAAACCTGGAGTTACAACAGGTAGATTGGCATTGCTGGAAACATTCTTCCGTTCTTTAGTAAGGGAGTTTACTTTTTTGTTCCATAATGAGATTACTTCTTACTCCCTGGTAAATATTATATTTGAATTGAATGATAATGCTAATATCCCCAATTCTAAATTACGGAATGAGTAGTGCTCCTGATAGCAAGTATAATTAATTCCCGGCAGTTCAGATCGACAATTAATAAGCCTTAATACAACTAAAGTTTTTTTTCAAACAAAAAAAAAGGAGAGAAGACACTTATTGATTTAAGTAGTTTTATAAATGATAACATCAATGATTCTCAAAAGAGAGTGTTTTCTAATCAAATAATTGATAACTATCTAACAATAATATACAAATGCAATCTAAAAATTTATTAATTGTCTCAATTTTGATTTATTTCACATCTAGTGCTATAGCCCAGGGTAATGGATATCTAATCAAAGATGGCAGGCAGTTGTTTCCTATTGGATGGTACTCCACTCCTAAAGACGATGCTGCGCTGAAAGACCTGGCAGATGCAGGAATCAACATTACCAGGGTCAGTTCCAAAGATGATCTTGACCGTTTACAAGCTGCAGGCATTCAAGGATGGATGCCATTACCCTTACAAAACGGAGTTACCGAGGCTTTGAAAAAGCAAATAATGTCTGTAGTAAGTCATCCTGCCTTAGCTCTTTGGGAAGGACCAGATGAAATCATCCTTACCTTCACCCAGGATTATCAGTATTCTCTTACTGATCCATCCAATCCATTTTCAAAACCAGGCAAGCACGACCGGTCAAATCATATTACTTCGTGGAGGAACCGGACACCAGAAATGGAAAGGTATGCCAGGGAGAAAAGCTCTCAGATAAGAACCTAAAAGATGGCGTTTCCTATATCCGAAACGTTGATCCCAATAACCTACAGGTCTGGTTCAATGAAGGTGCACATAGCTCGCCAAAGTATGTCCGGGATTATCTCAGTGCTATTGACATTACCGGATGTGATCATTATCCTATCACCGGCAGCAGAGGCGATCCATACCCTCCAAGTCCGGCCAGCCGTAAAATAGAATCTATCTGGTATATAACGGAACAGTGGAGAGAAATCAGTATGAATAAGCCTGTATATATGGTTCTGCAGGCATTCTCATACCCTGAATTGGGAGAAAAGGAGGCAACTCATGCATATCCTTCGTTCGATGAATCGCGTTACATGGCCTACAGTGTGATAACGCATGGTGGGCGAGGTGTCTTTTACTATGGGGGAAGCACGATAAAATCTGATGATTTCCATAAGTCTCTTTTTGCTTTAACGAGTGAATTGAATGCATTACAACCTTTCCTTAGTGCACCTGAACAACCACAAGTCAGCGCTTATGTATTGAAAGATTTCCAACAGACTCCTCATCCAAAGGGTGATGAAGTGGCCATATCGGTAAAGCAGTTTGGGGGCGATTGGATGATAGCTCTTTTGAATGATACTAAATCTACCCTTCATAGTGTTGCTGTGAAAGGGATGAGGGAAATTAATGGTTTAAAATTAGTAGAGTTATATGGAGATGAGGAAGTGGTAGTGGATGACCAGGAATTCATCACCCGTTTGAAACCACAAGAAGTAAAAGTATTTGTTACCGGGAAAAAATGGGAAACCAGAAAATGGGAAAATGGAAGAAAGTATCTTGGAATTCCTATGCAGGCATCTAATCCTTAGAGCAAGAGATTATTTGTTGAATTATTAACTATAGTAAAATAATTATGAATGTCAATAAGGTTTGTTTTATTTACGGCGTTTTGGATTTTTTTTGGAAACAGTGCTATGGGTCAAGGAAATGGCTTTTTAATCAAAGATGGAAAACAGTTGTTCCCCATTGGCTGGTATTCTATGCCTAAAGACGATGTTGCGCTAAAGGAGTTGTCAGATGCAGGATTCAATATTTTTTCCGCCCATTCAAAGGATGATCTTGACCGTTTACAAGCTACAGGTATCCAAGGATGGATGCCATTACCCTTACAAAATGGAGTGACTGAAGCTTTGATAAAGCAAATACAGTCTGTAGCAGGCCATCCCGCCTTAGCTCTTTGGGAGGGCCCGGATGAAATTACTTTAAGCTTCACTCAGGATTATCAGTATTCCCTTTCTGATCCATCCAATCCATTTTCTAAAACAGGCAAGTACAATCCGAACGCACAAATTACACCATGGAGGAAACGAACAACAGAAATGGAAAGATACTCCAGGGAGAAGAGCCCCCAGGTTATGATGAACATAAAGGACGGTATATCCTATATCAGGAGTGTTGATCCCAATAACCTACAGGTTTGGTTCAATGAAGGTGCTCATAGTGCACCAAAATATGTTAGGGAATATCTCAGCGCAATTGATATTACGGGCTGCGATTATTACCCTATCAATGGTCATAGAGGAATTCCACCCCACGATAGAGCCCCGAGTCGTGACATAGGGTCAATTGGGTACATAACGGAGCAATGGAAGGAAATTGGTATGGGTAAGCCAGTATATATGGTTCTTCAGGCATTTTCATGGCCTGAAGTGGGAGAAAAGGAATCATCCCAGGCCTATCCTTCATTTGACGAATCCCGCTATATGGCCTACGATGTGATAACACATGGTGGGCGCGGCATCTTTTATTGGGGAGGATGGACGATAGCATCTAATGATTTTCGAAAGTCTCTTTATGCATTGACGAGTGAATTGAATGCATTACAGCCATTTCTCACCGCACCCGAACAGTATCAAGTCAGCGCATATGTATTAAAAGATTTTCAACAACCTGCAAGCCAGGCAGCCCCGAAAGTGGCTTTATCAGCAAAACAGTTCGGACGTGATTGGATGATAGCCATCGTGAATGATACTGATTCTATTCTTCAAAATGTAGCTGTAAAAGGGCTTGGGAAAATTAATGGTTTAAAATTGGTGGAGTTATATGGAAATGAAGAAGTGATAGTGAATAACCAGGAAGTCATTACCCGTTTGAAACCGCGGGAAGTAAAAGTATTTGTTACCGGGAAAAGATGGGAAAGTGGAAAATGGGAAAATGGGAGAAAGTATCGTGGAATTCCCGCGCAGGTATCTCTTCCTTAATGATCTCATAGTTAACCAGGAAAAATTTATCTTACTGTACAACAGACAACTTATAAAAAACATATCAACACTCTAATAGTATAAGAACTTTTTTGAAATATTTTTTAGCTTAAGGTGAACTAAATCTGTAAGTAACCCATGAAAAATAATCGTAGAGATTTTTTAAGATTTATTGGATTATCCGGACTTTCATTTGCAGCTTTAGGTAGTCAATCCGTTGATGCGGAGGATACCCGGCACATAGTCAATAATTTAGAAAAAGAGGTAAAGTGGCCTGAAAACATTCAAACAATTCTTGAAAACACTACCCCACTTAAATATTCGAGAAGCGGGCGACTCCCCCTATATCTTTGGCCTGCCATCGATCCCGGGAAATTGGATAAAGAAACAGCGGTGCAGCTTGTTGAGTTGTTGAACAGGCGAGGCATTGGAATTGTTTGTTCGTGGGATATTAAAGATGTTGAAGATTCGTTGTCTAAAGGGTTACCTATCGCGCAGGCACAAAAGAAACTTCGTGAGCCTGTAAATATCAATGCGACATCTCTTCTATATTCTTTCTTCAATGGAGATGAACGCACTGCTCATGTTGATAAAAATGGCAAACCATTTTTTGACAATAGTTTTGGGGAAGGGCATAAAATGGGATGCCCTTTTGCAATTGATTTCCGAAAGAAAGATATCCGGGAACGGGTAGAGCGCTTTGTAAAAAGATATAAGGACGAAGGCGTTACTGTTGATTTTATTTTTGCCGATTGGGAAATTGATGGGCCAATAGACGTTAACGGGGCATTTGACGCGTCAAAAAATTGCACAAGGTGTACCAAACATCTGGGTGAAGGATTTACATTTATACAATTTCAAAAGATAATGCGGGAGATGAGAGCATATCTACAATATTATTCATTCAGTGAGCCTGTTTTATCACAATTTCCCAAGACTTTAATAGGTAATTATAGTGATTATCCTAATGACGGCTACCGTTATTGGTATGATTATTTTGAACATTTCGAGGCCTGGCAACCATACCAATCAGACCAGCTTGCAAAATACAGAAAATGGTATGACAATTTCCCGGCCACCGGTTTCACTTTAGCAATGCCCGGTAGTTTACACCTGGAGCGATATCTACAATTGGTATGATTTTAAAAACACCGATTACAGGTGGTTTTACAATATGCTTCTTGTGGCAAGCAATGCGGGAAAGAATACCTCACGAAGTATACCCGTTATTAGTTTTATACACTGGAATACCGTATTTGCGGGAAAGGACACCGATCCCGCCGTGAAACAAATGAGCGCGGATAGCTATCAGGAATTGTTATGGCACATGCTTCTTCGAAGAACTAATTCTTTTTTCATGTGGAGCGGTAAAAAGAACTTTCCGGAAGAAGTGAGGTTGGTACATGAGGTCTATTCCTCAGCACAACAATACGGCAATTTTTTGGATCATGGATTGCCGATTAACTATGATGTTCCTGCCTTTCCGGGAACTGTAATTTCAGGCCTCGCTTTTGGTGACAAGGTTTTGGTTCGACGCACTGATTTTGGCAATAACAAAACCACGGTTATGATAGCTGCTGGTACCGCATTTATCAACGTTAGTTATGCTCCTGGTGTATGCCAGGTAATTGATATGAATTTCTCAGTATCCTAACTTTGAGTCTTTTCCAAAGCGGCAAATTGATACCTTCATTCCCCGTCGGGAAAAGATTCCATCTGCTGCCTGTACAATAAAAATTGTTCACAACTATAGTCTGCGACGGATAGATTTGTGTGACAATTTTCCGTTCAAACAATGGCAAAGTTCTGGCTCTGAGAGTGTGAGAGGGAGATGGATATTCTTTTCGAATAATATGCCAAAAATATTATGACATGGATGATAAGTCCATTCCTGTAACTGAATATTAATTTATCACTTGACAACAAAAAAGTTATCTTTAAAATTAGGTAACTTAAAATCAGGCTATGTGTATCAATTGAATTTAGGAAACATCAAGGCACAAACCAGAGATACATTGGCTAATAAGATTATTTGTTATACGCTGAATAAACTAATTACTGAAATAAAGATTAAATATAAGTCTGCCTTTTTAGATAGATAAGCCACTATTTACCAGCATGTTCCAAAAAACCAAATAAACTACATTTACCATCTAATAAAAAACAAATGGATCCTGAGAAAAATGAAATTAAGGGCATGCCGATGTTTGCTCCGGGCGATCCGGAAATTTTAGCAAAAGAGCTGGTGGAACTTAAAGAACTTAAAACCAAAAGCGTAGGAGCCAGGATGAAGTGGTATTTTTCTAA
>JBDTIC010000273.1:0-6090 GCA_039936595.1 Ginsengibacter sp.
TTAAATGCACCACCAAAATATGGCCGCTTAATTTTTTTACTGCATCAAGTGGATGTATCCCACTCTTTGGCCAATGTCCCAGGTCGGCACAAACGCCAAAATTAGGATGGCCTTTCAATGCCATAAGGGTGGTATCAGGATTCCAGTAATGACTAACTCCTTTCCAGTGATTATGGATGGCTACTTTCATTCCATAGGCACCGGCCAAACTGTCTATCTGGTCCCACATTTTTAAAGGGGGCTCTGTGGTTACATATTTTACCCCGAATTCTTTGGCAATATCAAATTGTTTTTTCCAGCTAGCAACGGTTGAATCGCCTACGATATACAGTGTTTCCATTTTTAAACCTTTCTGTTGTATCATGTCTTTCAATTTTCCAATGCTTGCAGCGCAAAGCTGACCAATGCTTGAATCTTTAAACGCCGGGCCTGTCTTATGAAAAGTATTTGGTTCAATATAAATTAACCCTGCGCTGTCCACTCTGTCAAGAGACTTCGGGAAATCAACATCGTGAAAAGTCCATAAAGCAACCCCAAACTTCCAGTCTTTTACCGGATCAACAGACGAGGTTGTTGTTGAATCGGATTTGCTTTCGTTATTTGTGGATTGCCCGTTGTTACAGGATACAAAAAATAACAGGAGTAGTGCTAATGGCGCGGTGATTATTTTCATTGCAAAATATTTTTAAGGTTGAAGGTCTGAATTCAGGAGGAAATAAAATATTTTATTTTCATTTTCGTCCATTGACATCTGGTTCCTTGTCCTTAACGAACCACGGAACCAGGCGCGAATACTTTTATTTGCCACTTCCAATTATTGTCCAGTCTTCTTTGCTATGGCCTTTTGCAATCCATTCGTCCATCAGGGCTGCCACACCCGGAATTACATTTAACTTTACTCCTTTCGACGCTGCTTCTTTTATGAAAAGCCCGGTATCCTTTCTCGCCATTTCCAGCCTCCAGGAAGGATCACTAAAGTCCCCACCAGTCATACGTTTCAATCTTGCCGGTAATGCATCACCGGGGTTCCATTGAGAAAATAGCTGCTGTAGATCATTCGTAGAAATACCTAACGCAGATGAAAACGCAATGGCATCCGCGAGCGCACCATTAAGGCCCACCAGGAAAAGATTTCCTGTCAGTTTCATAGCGGCAGCTTTACCCACTTCTTCACCAAAGTTTAGCAGTTTCCCTGTCATGGCAGCAAGCTGGGATTCTAACTTTTTTATAAGTTCCTGATCACCGGACACCAGCATGTAACCTGAACTCTCCAGCGCATTCACCGGCCCCATAAATACCGGCGCATGCTGGTATAGGAAGCCTTTACTTTTCCATTCTTCTGTTCTTTTTTTGGCGCCTTCTACCGAGGTGGTGGTATGGTCGGCGATAATGGCTCCCGGTTTAAGGCCTGCTTCCGCCTTCCCCAAAGCATCATCAACCGTTGCATCGTCTTTAAGTGCGATGTGTACTACATCCGCATCTCTTACTGCGTCTTCAATATTCCCGAATGCTTTGGCGCCATATTGTTCCAGTTCTTTTGCTTTAGAAGCAGTGCGGTTCCACACCTGCACCTGTTCGCCTTTGCTGATCATGGCTCTTACAAAACCGTGACCCAATAATCCTATACCTAAAAATGCTTTCATCGTCTTATATTTTTTTGTAAAGGTAAGGAAGGTGAAAAGAATGGATGAGCGTAGACTTTCCCGGATTCAGAGATTGAAATAAATGCATCTCCGGAGAAAAATGCCCTGACTTGAAATTATTTAAAGACTATTGATAACTGCCCCGAAGGCATCGAGACCAATGGATTGACAAACGCCCAACTTTTGCTTTTCATTCATAGTCTCAATTTGCCATTTATAAACATCATCCGCAGTGCCTGTTAATTTCCTGTATTGGTCTACATACAATTTATCATTTTTCAGGCATGTAAACTCCTGCTTAACCTGGTTGGTAAGGGTATCTCTTGTTTGCCATATTGCAGAGGCTGTTGCCCGGATGTTTTTAACGAAATCAATACTGTTAATTTGTTTGTCCGCCTGTCCCAGGTAACGCATCATAATACCGCGGCCTGCTAAATAATCGTTACCAAACTCCGGTCCGAAATTAGCATTGAAAGGCGCTTCTCTTATGATGTCATCGGAGTTTCCGGTTAAAGCTGCCTTGATGCCTTTACCCAAAAGACTGATATATTGGCTTACTGTTTTTTCAAATTCATCAACCTTAAATCCCGGATCAATTTTATTTTTAGACACCCACGATGTGAGGTCGTTTTTAATGGCTGACAGATCTATAAGTGCCGCCAATAACATACCCTGGTCGCCGCTCCACACCCAGCCATTCTCCCATGTGGGATGTGTGGTGTCTTTATAGTCAGACCCTTCAAAAAAAGCGGTGGGCCTTTCCTGCACCAAGCCTCCACCGGAAGGTAGTTTTTGCAGATATCCATACTTCTCAAGTTTAAACCAGCTATCAAACCAAACCCATTGGCGGTAAGCCATCTCAAGGTATTTTCCTTTATCACCTATATTCTCTTCCAGTGCCAAACGATAAATGCGGGTTGATAGTAAAAAAAACAACACATTGGTTACGGTATTTTTTACTCCTTTACTTTTTCCGTTTGCGTCTCCGTTACTACAACCATGCGATACGGGCAGCGCTGTATCAGAAAAATCATAGGCATGATCTCTTTCCTGTTGCCAGCATAAATGAATACTCAGGGTAGCATACTTATCTGCCAGTGCTGTATTACCTGACCTCAGTAAATGTTTTCTTGCATTAATACCCATCAAACCCCACCAGCCAAAATCATCCGCCCAAAGCGTACCGGGATCGAGCGAGGTGAAATATTGATAATTCTCTTCGAGCATCTCACCAATCCTTTTGTGCATGGACATTACTTCAGCATCGCGCGGCCATTTACGATGCATCGCATCCGCAAACGTAAGACAAGCGTCAAAAGTATTTCCGCGTTTCCAGAAATCATTAAAATTCCATACACTTTCAAAGCGTTTAAAGGCGGCTATGGATTGTTTTTTGATATCCTCATTATTTTTAAAATGATCAATGCAAACCCTACCTCTCAAACCATTTTTACACGGCAGTGCCAGGGCAGCAAAAGAGGTTAACCTTGCAAATTCCCTTCTGTTCATTTATATGTTTTAAAATTATTGGCTGATACATACTATTGGACTACTAAATTACGGAATGTTTTTGCTGGGTTTCGTTGTTCTTATTCACTTTTTGCCCCTCTGGTCCGGAGATCAAATCTATAAAGGACCTGGACAAAACCTGGTCATACACATTAAAAATTCAGAATGGGCTTACGGACCTTTGAAAACTTTCTGACGCCGGAAATGTAACAGTTGCGTTTGCAAATTAATTGATGCATTGCAACACGATTGGCAAAAAATGTATAAGAAAGAGCCACTCTCCGTGTTCGAATAGCCGGTGTTATTAAAATAAGAAAGTTTCTGCCAGTAATGTAAACTTCCTGTAATGTCGTTGTCGATATATTACTTCCGATCGCAATATTTGAATCCCCGGCACTTAAAAAAATATAAAGTATAATCACATAGGAGTAAAAGAAGGCTTCACCGGTAAATCTGCTGTGCCATAATTATAATCCACTTCGAAATTTAAAAAATCATCAGTGATGTACATGTACGAGCTCTGGCTATTATAATATTTCAGTTTTACCCGGGCAGATTCATCGGCATTTCCTTTAATCAATACATAAAAGACCGGTGCTGCATTGTTTCTTTCAATGTATACACCAACGCCTCTGCATTCATTTCCAATGAATGCAGCTATTTTATCATTAGCGCTGACATTTTGATGAAGGCTGTCAGAAATTGCTATAACAGTGCCAAAAGATCAAAAAGCATAAGTAACAAACCATTTTGCTATTGCCTGCCACCAACTTGCATCTTGAAAAGTCCAACATAAATGATTCAAAATGAAAATCAGGGTGATGGTTAGAAATGGTTTAAAGTTATTCTCCTTTCGAAAGTCATTTATCAAAAAAAAGGAAAGCTAATATTTCTGCAACATAGTAAACAATATTTACTGAAACAATAAATGGTACGCTTCCAAAAATTATTAGGGCTCTTCCAAGCCCTGGCCCGATCATGGTAAGAGCGGTACCTGTCATGTAGCCCATATGCACAGAAGAATCATTTCGGTTGATAATGGCAAGTGCAAACATCAACCCGAAAATTAAAATTGTAGGAATCTCAAGAGCGAGCTATGCTAAAACGCCTGCTTCCGGCCTATGGCCAATTTCACGATGTTAAACCATTTTAGTTACTAAAAAAATTGAATAGCAAACCAACGGAGTTAATACGTAACCCAATTTGCCCAGCCTCCTGTGGATATTATATTTTTTAAACCTGATTAAAAAAGGCTGCATAATGAGCATTAAAAACCAATTCATTAACATAGCTTCATGAAAGTGTTGTTACCAGTGAAATCCAGTAAATTCAGGAAAATGTATGGTATAGGTTACATGAAATACTATAAAGGCAGAAAGGTCTATTCCTATAGACAGGTAACCGATATTGTTTTTCAGTTTTTTTCCGTACTCCCCGGTATTATCTGACAAAATGAATTTTATTACTTTCACATATTTAAAAGTAAAAAATAAGGTTAATAGAAATTATGAAAATGGTTTAGGTTTTGGCTGAAGTTTGAGTTCAACCCTAACATATCTTCTTACAAAAACTCTCTCTAACTTTCTTGTACTCGTGATCTCTTTTATTTTTAAGGCACGCGTTGCATCACTTATCCTCAAATTTTAAATAAATATCAAAGAAGGGAAGCATTTCCGTGTAAATCCTGCCGTCTAAACCTCCAATGTTGCTTACATGGCCACCTATGTATTCTTCAGCAAAATGCTTTACTCCGTTTGCTTCCAATTTTTTACTGAATTGAAGGCTGACAATTGGCACATTAGAAATTTCATCGTTTCTGCCCCAGTCAAGCTTTAACGCATTCAAACTTTTCAGCGCAGGCAGATGACTGGCAATCATATTTATAGGAAAGTTGGCCTCCCATTTTCTCTTTGTCTCCTCATCCACTATCATACTGTCTCCACTATATTTTACAGGCATTTTGGCAGAAAGGAAAGTCTTACTTTGTTCATCTGGTGAATACGCCCTGGCAACATTTGCCATCGCTTTGGTGTTAAATTTTGTGAAGTCATTTCTTTTAATCAGATCATCAAATATTTCCTCTGTGCTATACTGATTTCTGAATGAATCCATGTTTTTAAAGGCCGGATCGTTGATATTAAAGCCACCGCCCCAACCTAATAAACCAGGACTGAGTGCATACACGGCTCCAAAAACATCCGGATAAAGCATTCCAATTTTTAAAGCTCCATTGCCGCCTAAAGATTGGCCGCTCAAGCCTCTGCTGTTTCTATTGGCAATAGTTCGATATCTTTTATCTATATAATCAACAACATCTTTCGCAATGTAATCAACCCAGTTGCCTGTAAGCGTTGAATTGGTATAAAAACCTCCGCCCAACTTGGCATCGCTGTTAGGCAGTACAAAAATCATAGGGCGGATATGGCCTCCGAGAATGGCAGCATCCATTAACTCATTAATAAGCCACCACGCCATCACTATGCTGTCACCCAACATTTCCATACCACCATGCAAAAAATAAATTACGGGATAGCGCTCTTTGCTCTCTTCATAGCCCGGTGGCAGGTAAATGGTTATCCTTCTCATCGAATCTTCTCCACTATGATTGCCCTGAAGAGAAGGCGCTAAGAATTTCTCAACAATAACTTTCCCCTTTTTACTATGATCAGAATTAACATTTGTATTTTGGCCAATAACATTTATGCTCACTAAAAGCAAAAGGGCAGATACTAGAGACAACGTTTTTTTGTAAAATATTTTTTTTAAATTTAGATGTACAGTGTAAGATGTGATAAAGTTTGACAGAATTTCAGGAGCATGTTTCATATTCTAAAATTGTCCTGTAAAGATGCTCCTGTTTTTTTGCCTTTCAGTAGTAAAAAATCGACTTTCTTTTCTAAACAATCATGTATTTTTCAGGTTTCATAAATTCAAAATA
>JBDTIC010000274.1:0-4333 GCA_039936595.1 Ginsengibacter sp.
GAAACGAAACAATGGATTTATACCCGGAGTAAAGCCGGGCCAGCCTACAACAGATTATATTGGTACCATTATGGATAGAATTACGTTGCCTGGCTCTGTATTACTGGCTATAGTGGGTATTTTACCCGGAGTCATGCAGTTACTGGGAGTTACACAAGGATTTGCAACATTTTATGGTGGTACGTCTTTATTAATTATGGTGGCAGTGGTTTTGGATACTTTACAGCAAATTGAAACTCAATTGCTCATGCGTCAGTATGATGGTTTAATGAGTAGTGGCCGTATTCAGGGAAGGCAATCAACAGCAGCACCAGGCGTAACAGGTGGGATTTGATTTCTTTATTTAAAATAATTTTTAAACCCTGGCCTTTCTCTGCCGGGGTTTTTTAAAATACAGAAAGATGATTATTTACAAATCAAAAACGGAAGTAGAATTAATAAGGCAAAGCTGCATCCTTGTGAATGATGCCATTGCTTATATTACTTCCTTAATTAAACCCGGTATTTCCACTTTAGAACTTAATGACAAGGCCGATGAGTACATAAGAGACCATGATGCTGTGCCCAATTTTTTACACTATCATGGATTTCCTTATGCATGTTGCATTTCTGTCAATGATGCTGTTGTACATGGCTTTCCTACGAAGGACGAGTTAAAAGAGGGTGATGTTATTTCAGTAGATTGTGGCGCTCTTAAAAAAGGATACCATGGTGATAGTGCCTATACATTTGCGCTGGGTGATATTAGCGACGAAGTGAAGCAACTATTAAGAGTTACTAAAGAGTCGTTATACAAAGGAATTGAAAAAGCAGTTGTTGGAAGCAGGATCGGTGATATTTCATTTGCTGTCCAGGATTATACAGAAAGAAAATATGGTTATGGTGTTGTTCGGGAGTTAGTCGGACATGGACTTGGCAAAGATCTGCATGAAGACCCCCAGGTGCCTAATTATGGCCAAAGAGGCAAAGGAAATAAATTAAAGGATGGCCTTGTGATTGCCATTGAACCAATGATCAACCTTGGTGGTAAAGAAGTGTATAACGATAAAGATGGCTGGACCATACGAACTGTAGATGGGAAACCTGCAGCCCATTATGAACATACTGTTTGTGTAAGAAAAAATAAAGCCGATATACTTTCTACTTTTACGAATATTGAAATAGCAGAAGAAGCCAACTCAAATTTGTGGTCAGATTACTGAGTGATCGATCATATCTGTTACAATTTTTCTATTTTCTTTATTCATTATTTGATAATAAATACCGGGTCATAAATATACCAGATCCACTTTCATTCGGGCTGAGTGTCAGGGGCGTCACCTGTACTAATGTCCATCCGCTATCTGAGTATTCTTTCAGTATCATTACTATTTTTTCTTCGTTTGCTTTGATGTTATTATAATTAATACCAGCTACGCTAAAAAGATTTTTCATATCTGAATCTTTTTGGCTACCGTCCGGGTTGGTGACGATTAATTTAGATCTGCCCAGCCCTCCTGCCGTTACTGACTCTACTGTGGTAATCTGCATAAATTTTTTCTGATTGGCTGTTTGCACATCCTGTGCAAAAGCTATGCTTAATGAAGTGATTGATAAAAGCGTAATAATGAAGAACTTTTTCATTTTTGCTTGTTTGAAAATATTTAAAAAACATTTTGAAGAATCATAAGTTTTATTACTACAGGTTAAAATGAATTACAGTAGTTTTCTGTTATAATTTTCGTACTTCACTCTTCCTATTCTCCTATAACTTGATAACTTCCGGATGTGCCGGAGAATTTTACCTGAGTTGAAGATATATCTTCATTCTTTACAGTAAGTCCTGCTGTACAGATCACAAGTGGCCTGGCCTTAAAGGGCAGGGTAAACTCTACTATATCTCCTCCGGAAGCTATCCCTGCAAGCCTACGTTCAGCATTCAAGTTAGCACGTGAATCGTAAGTGAACACTCCCAGTACATCAACGGGATTATCCTTAGCTGTTAAACGAACCTTATGTAACCCGTAACCTAAATTTAATATCCCTTTACGGTTCTCTAGAAAATTTACTTTCTTATCGGTATCCACAAACCCGACATTGGCAGGCTGTGATAATTTGTGGTGACTATCAACAACTATTTCGAGACTGCCGCCATCGGGTTGATCTATATAAGCCACAGACAGATCTGTACACATCGCTTCCAACTCGATCCATTTTCCGGGTTGCAGAGTAATTCGTCTGGATCCATAAGGCGCACCCCATTCAGATTTATAATCTCTGATTTTATTCCCTGTAATTTTCCAGTTAGGATTATCTATCGGATAAAAGAGCCGGTTTGCATTTTTCTTAGCATCCACATAGGTGAGTGAAGCATTTTCTCCTTTTATCTCCAGAATATGCCTTTCACCCAGGCTGGTGTGTCCATAACGAAACATAGAATTTCGAATATCATGAACAGGACTGGATCGTCTGGACTCCAACTTTACTCCATCAACGTATGGCACTGGTGGTTCAATAGCTACCCTGCCCCAGCAATTAATCACATTATCTTCAAAGATGAACCTGTTGTTCTTTATTCTTGAACTACTCGAATCAAAAGTGACAATTTCTCCTTCCCAGCCATATGAATTGGGGTGTAGTCGTTCGGGCAGTTGCAACTGCGCCTGTCCGGTAACTATAGGATCCCAGGTTTCAAAAGCTCTTTCTAATTGTTTAAACCAAAGATAATGAGCCGCCGCCTGGGGATGTCCATCTGCCGGCACCAAGGCATATCGGTTGCACCACCTTGTTACATCGTCACTATTTTTGCCATAATCAAGCATGGGTATTTGATATCGTAATGACAGAGCCTGCAGGTCTCCCGTGTTTGGTGTGTACCCGCCAAAATTTTGAAATTGACAAAATAAAAATTCGGTGTTTGGATAATGTTGCTGAATCCATCGGATAGCCCCTTCAAATACGGCAACTTCATCAGGTGTGTCTGTTCTTTCATTGGCGCCACTCCCAAAAATGATGAGATCCGGCCTTGGCCCTTCCGGGCGTGTAAATAGTTCAGGGTATAACTTCTGCCAACTCTTCCCTTTTTTATGGCCATTCAGTCCGGGATCAGGAGGAATAGAAAGAGAGCAGTACTCTTTTAATCCTGAATGAGCTTCACCAACAGAAGAACCGTCACTGGCCATGAAATTAAGACATATCTTATCGGCTGTGAGATTGAATTTTCGCATGAGTTCGAGCTTCAGCCTTCCTGCATAACTATAAAAGTGTCTCCACTCACCAAAGTAACCATCAAGATCGGGCCTTCCGGCTTTTACCGCATCAAACAATCCTTCAGCAATTGGCTGTTTGAAGTTTTTTGAGTCGGGATCTTCATTGTAAAAATACATAGGCGGATTAGCACTGCCGCGATCAATACTTGATCCCATAACAATTACATGAATAGGCTCTCCTTTCCATAACTTTTGTATGGTTCGGGGTATATACCTGTAATAAGGTGTTTCCCTTGAAGATAATGTAGCAGGCTTCAAATCCGAATTTTCAGCAGTTAGTTTTGGGGCATAAATCCATGCAGTATCAGATTTGTCAGTATTTTCAAATTCTACCTGTATCCCGATAGTATTCATATCATTTGTATGAGACTGATTTCCCTCACCCTTTCTTCCTTCAATTATTGCATTTTTTATTTTTAACAGAATTGTGCCGGGGGTTTGATCATCAATGCTGTATTCTTTTGCAATTACAAGTTCACCCCTTGAATGCCTGGGAAAATTGCGTGGGTCTCTCATGCCAAAATCTTTCGGACTCCATTCACCGTCTTCACTATCCAATTTCATTAGTTTTATCACAGCCTTAATCTGGTTTCCTTTTTTTTGGTAACCATAAACTGACAGGTTGATTAATTCTCCATGCGCCAGCCCTGCTTCAGGGAGGGTAAAAAACTGCCATAATTTTTTGCCGGGACTGATGGATATAATATTGTGTGTTGAAAATTTTGGACGAACTGTTTCAGATACATGTGGTTCACGCATTACTTCGATATCTCCCCATTCATTAGTATTCCAAAAGGCCACGTTATGGGATGAAAAGCTTACCGGTTCACCTAAACGATGGTTTATAAAAGAATGGAAATCAAAGGCCGGATTCGATAATAAATTGCCCGTTTCAATTCTATCTTGCGCTAAGGCCGGGGTTAATCTTAGAACAGCAAGTGCTATTATACCCGTGAGCCAACTTTTTGTCTTAAGTTTCATTTTTATTTTTTTATTATTCTGCTTTTATAGGAGTAATTTCAATCTGTTCAAAAAAATAACCGACAATAATTATAATTGAAATTGTAAGGCCGCAAGAATAGTCC
>JBDTIC010000275.1:0-3206 GCA_039936595.1 Ginsengibacter sp.
TGGCTGGTGCAAATTTAATTACAGCAACATCTTCACAAACCAAGAGGGTGATCAATTCTTATTTAGGCCGTGTAAATTATATTTATGCAGGCAAATATCTGTTCACTGCAAGTTACCGGGCTGATGGATCCTCTGTTTTTGGAAAGAATAATAAATGGGGACAGTTCCCGTCTGCAGCGTTGGCCTGGAGGTTATCAGAAGAAAATTTTGTTAAGAACCTGGATGTCTTTTCAGACCTGAAACTTCGCGGCAGTTGGGGTATCACGGGTAACCAGGCTATTTCACCTTATCAGACTTTATCGAGAATCAGTTCTGGTAGTAACTACCCTTACAATGGTACCGATGCAACTGATCTGGGACTTTATATTTCATCTTCTGCAAATCCGAATCTTAAATGGGAAAGCACTACCCAGGTAAATGTCGGACTTGATATGGGATTATTAAAAGGTAGGTTGATGCTCACTGCTGATTATTATGAAAAAACGACTAAGAACTTGTTGATGCCTCGTGAACTACCAGCTTATTCCGGTTTTACAAGTGTTATTGACAATGTAGGATCTATGGGAAATAAAGGAATTGAAATTGCCATATCCGGCGACCCTATATCTCAAAAGGATTTTAGGTGGCACAGCAGTTTTAATATTTCAGCTAACAAAACAACTGTCTTGGATTTAGGCGGTTTCCCGACCAAAACAAAAATGATAAGTTATAGATCGGGAGGGTCAGGACAAGGAACAAATAAAGCCTTTATGTACCTCACTAGGGGTCAAACATTCGGGCAAATGATTGGTTACGGTTACGAAGGAGTATGGAAAGTTAGCGAAGCCAAGGAGGCCGCAAGATATGGGCAATTACCAGGCGATCCTCATTATACGGATAAGAATAATGATGGGAAAATTAATTCGCTTGACACAATGATAATAGGACATTCTCTGCCAAAATTTATTTTTGGTTGGAACAACCAAATCTCTTTTAAAAACTTTGATCTTTCCTTCCTGATCCAGGGCCAGCAGGGCAATGATATTTTCAATGTTGCAAGGATTAAATTAGACCAGGCTGATGGTACCAGCACGAGGCTTCTGAACCGTTGGACACCTCAAAATCAGAATTCAGATATTCCAGGCATTATTGACGATCGTACAAGAGAGCAGGCAGGCTTGATAGGCACAGTTTCTTTCCCAACCAGCACCGGTAATACACTGTCAAGATACGTAGAAGATGGCTCCTACATAAGGTTAAAAAACGTCACTTTAAATTATAACTTTCCTACGTCATTTATACATAGATTAAAACTTAACAATCTCAAAGTATTTGTAGGAGTTACTAACCTGATCACCCTTACGAAATACACAGGATTTGATCCTGAAGTAAGTTCATTTACGGGAAATGATGCTCAGCTTGGATCAGACTATAATAATTATCCTTCGTCCAGAACATATAGTCTTGGCTTAAATGTATCATTTTAAAATTATTAAAAATTTATTTATGAAAAATTATAAATTGAGAGTTACCGTTTTAATTATATTATTTGCAATTAGTGGATTCTCTTGTAAAAAGCTCAATGAAAATCCGGCAAGTTTTGTTACACCTGATAATTTTTACAATTCTCCCGGACAGGTTGAGGCGGTATTTGCCTCGTCTATGAATTCCTTGTGGACTACCTGGGCAGTTTATGGTTATGGCATGGGGACTTTTGCTAATGATGATCAGCTTAATGGTGGAAATTTGATTATTCCTCAGGATTGGGGAAGCGATTTATGGCAGGCACACTATAACGCTATAATGAATCTGAATACTGCAATAGGAGCCATTGGAAAAGGTAGTTTGAAAGGAGAATCTAAGAGTACTATAGACTTATTAGTAGCACAGGCTAAATTCCTTCGTGCTTATAATTATTTTATGCTGGTTAGAATGTTTGGCGATCTTCCCTTACTTACCGAAGATACACCACCCCTGGCCGGTGACCTGACACGTTCTCCTGTTGCTGACGTATATAAATTGATTATCAGTGATTTTACTGATGCTATTGCTAATCTCCCTGCTACATGGCCCGCTTCCGAAATAGGAAGGCCTACCAGTGATGCTGCTAAAGGACTGCTGGCAAAGGCTTATCTTACCATGGCTACGTACCCTATGAATGCACCTGATAATTATCAAAAGGCTGCTGATCTTGCAGGTCAGGTTATTAGTGATGGCCTTTATTCTCTGGAGCCTGATGTTAAAAAAGTATTTAGTGTCAGTACAAAATACGGCCCGGAAATGATGTGGAGTTTCAATTCTAACTATGCGGACATGGCTACGGATCCTCATATTTGGACTGATATGGACGGATGGGGAGATGAATCGGCTGATCCGATCTGGACACAAAAATATCCTGATCAGCCCAGAAAGTATGCTTATGTACAAATCTATAATTCGGAAGGAATAGACTATATCAACTCAGGGAATTTACCCGGAATAAAAAAATATCTTTACGATACAAAAGAAGATTTTGATGCCGGCAGATCTATTGTTAATATTCCTATTATACGGTATGCAGATGTGTTGTTAACTTTTGCGGAAGCAGATAATATGGCACATGGCGGCCCAACGCAAGCGGCAGTCGATGCTATCAATAAGGTGATAGACCGTGCAAATGGCCACGCCGTCAACGCAAATGATCCATTGGCTACAACTGGCATGTCTAAGGAAGATTTTGATGCAAAAGTTATTCAGGAAAGAAATTGGGAATTATGCTTTGAGTACGACCGGTGGTTTGATCTGATCAGAAAGCATATTCTAAAGCAGGAAAGCAACCCAACTATACAACAAAATTTTACAGAGGATGACTATCTGTTTCCAATACCATCAGTGGATGTAAGATTAAATCCGAAATTGGTGCAGAACCCTGGCTATTGAATAAAGTTTTGTATTAAAAAAGATTTATTTTTTAAGACATAATAAATAGTTAGTATGGCAAATAAAAATTTCGGCAGTAAAAGATATGATATTCAAGATGATATAGACAATAAAAATAGTTGTTGCATAACCAGGTTCCTTTTTTATATTGTTTTCTTTCTCGCGTTTCTGTTTGTGCAGTATTCAACTTTGTATGCCCAGGCAAAAACCGGTGCAAATGAGGCTGAGGTAAGTAAGGAGCCTTCTATTGGTGAAGGACCAACTGTTTGGGCCGTTCCTGCTGAACAGAAAGTACGCCCGGATGATCA
>JBDTIC010000276.1:0-3658 GCA_039936595.1 Ginsengibacter sp.
AAAGGATAAAAATATTCCTGATTCGCGCAGGCAGGAAGACAAGAAAAATAAAAATGATAAAATAATTAAAGAGAATAAAAGTCCTGAAAAAAAAGATCTACATGCGGAAAATCACAAGATGGAGGAATTTCGCGGCCCGCATCCATATGCCTTAACACCTCCTTACCTGTACCACGCTTTTCTGGATGGTGTAAGCCCTGCCGCTATCGCTGTAAATCTTCCGCAGGAACTTTCGTATTGTTGGGATGATGAAGCCTGCCGCTTAAGCTTTGCATGGAAAGGTGACTTTGTAGATATGTCAGATCTTTGGAAAGGACATTTCAATGCTTCAGCAAAAGTGCTTGGTGATATATTTTTCAGAGACCAGACAGACTACCCTATTAGGTTAGGTGAAAAAGCAATAATCCCCGGCTCTGTTCAATACAAAGGTTACCGCCTTGTGAATGAATATCCGGAATTTCATTATATTCTCAACGGAATGGATGTATATGAATTGATTCAGGAGAAGGCGGATGGCAATGGTTTGATCCGTAGTTTTCGTATTCCTCAAGCAGACCAGGCAGTTTGGTTCTTTACCAATAAAGAAGAAAATGCTATTGAGTATGCATCTTCTGCGGGTAGGTGGAAAGATGGAAAATTAGAGCTTTTGCCAACTGAAGCCAAAGAATTTACCATAACCATGACAAGTTATTATTTAGCCTATAAAAACAAAAAGAAATAGGCGCCAGGCGATTAACATCGGGTGTTTAGTATTTCAAAATATTACGTACTATGTCTAACACGATCGACAGGCGGAAATTTATCAGGGGTGCAGGCATATCTGCTTCGGCTATTATAATGCCTGGAAGTATCGTTAGTGCATTTTCAAAAAAAGAGATTTATTCTTCGTCAAAAGAAGTATCTGCTTCTTCATCTTATGACATCATGAAAGAGGTAAGGAAGTTCCGGAAAATAGATGCTTACGCAAATGCTTATGCGAGTGAAGAATCTGCAAAGAATCAGATGGATTATGCTGACAGGCTTGAGATAGAAAAATTGATTCTCTCTGTACCTATAGCAAGAAAGATGGGTGAAACGCCCGGAGAAATCACGGCGTACAATGACCTGGTTATTAAGGCTGTGAAGAGATACCCAACGCGACTGGCAGGCCAATTTACTTTACATCCGGCCCATCTTAAAGAATCTCTCGAAGAAATGAAACGCTGCATTGGAGAGGGTATGGTAGGTATGAAACTATATAATCAGTTTAAAATTAATAACCCGGTAGTTTATCCTGTTATTGAGCAATTCATAAAATATAGAATGATCATCCATGTACATGGAGAAAGCCAGTTAGGGGTAGGAGGCCATAGAATGAAGTACGATGTGAATAATACACCTACGATATCTGTGCCGGAAGATTTTGCCGAAATGGCAAAGCGATATCCAGAGGCAATATTTCAATATGCCCATATTGGTGGCGGCGGCGATTGGGAGTACGCCTGTAAAACGTTCATGCTTTGTCCCAATATTTATGTAGATACCGGCGGTAGTAACAATAGTGAAAATATGGTTGATTTTGCTGTTGAACATTTGGGTGAAGACCGCGTATTCTTTGGATGCGATAGCTCTTATTACCAGGCGGTTGGTAATATCGTGGGCTCACGCTTAAGTGAAACCCAAAAAAGAAAAATATTTTTTGAGAATTATAATAGCGTATTAAAAAGATCAGGACGAAATTTTATTTAATGATCCATATCGTTGTGCCTCATCACGGTAAGTGTTATTTGGCAAATAAAAATAAGAAGAAATGAACAATACCAGGCTAAGTATAACATCAGGAATTCTCTTATGCTTTTTGTCGTTTTTATATTTTCCTGTTCAGGCTCAAAAAGTCTTTAAGGAATCTTATCGGGTAGATACAATAAAAATGCCTGCAGGCTTGACTGCTCAAACAGGTGGAATTGATTTTCTTCCGGATGGCCGCCTGGTGGCTTGTTTTATGAGAGGTGAAGTGATGACCTATAATTTACAATCGAAGGAGTGGAAACTATTTGCAAGAGGAATGCAACTTCCTTTAGGAATTCTTGCCGTGAGCAATTCTGAAGTATTGGTAATGCAGCTTTCAGAGCTTACACGAATAAAAGATACTGATGGAGACGGCCATGCTGATGTTTATGAAAATGCTGCCAATGACTTTGGTATGTCGGGGAATTATCATGAATTTAATTATGGCCCGGTTCGCGATAAGAAAGGCAACCTCTATTTTGCCCTGAATACTGGCTCATCAGCAAATGGAATCAGGTCAATAGTCAGAGGCAAGTTTAATAAACTGGGCCGTGACGGCATAGACGGACATCATGAAATGTTTTCTGTAGTACCTTACCGGGGATGGGTAATGCAACTTACACCGGATGGAAAGTTGCATCCGTATGCTTCAGGCTTCCGGTCGCCCAATGGCATGGGGTATAGTCCGGATGGGCATTTATTTGTAACCGACAATCAAAGTGATTGGGTACCGACGAGTGCACTATATGATGTACAAAAAGATCACTTTTATGGACATCCCGCCAGCCTTGTGTGGGAAAAAGGATGGGAAAACAGAGATCCGTTCAATGCCCCGGTAGAGGAGTTAGAGAAGATGAGAACGCTTCCTA
The DNA here is from genome assembly GCA_039936595.1 of Ginsengibacter sp. Classification (GTDB taxonomy): domain Bacteria; phylum Bacteroidota; class Bacteroidia; order Chitinophagales; family Chitinophagaceae; genus Ginsengibacter. The sequence continues at coordinate 2,637 of JBDTIC010000276.1, forward strand.
TTGTACAATTTCCCCAGGGGATCATGGCTAATTCGCCATCTGAGCCACTTACAGATGTGACCGAAGGAAAGTTTGGTCCTTTTGCCGGACAGCTATTTGTTGGCGAGATGAATCGTGATCGTATTTTACGTGTGATGCTGGAGGAGGTGGGAGGAGAACTACAAGGCGCATGTATCCCCTTTATTGATGGTTACGGATTAACAGTAGGCAATAACCGCCTTGCATTTGCGCCAGACGGAAGTTTGTGGGTTGGACGAATTGGATTTGGCGGATGGGTAGGGGAGTCGGGAATACAAAAGATTACATTCACCGGGGAACCGCCGATGGAAGTTTATTCCATGAGCCTTACGCCTAAAGGCTTTGATCTGACTTTCACTCAACCCATTGATGCCGCGACTGCTACTAATCCGGATAATTACAAGATGCATTGCTATCGTTATGAATACAAGAAAAAAGATATTAACGAAGGAGTGGACGTAGCCACGCAGGTAGATGTGCAGGATGTTTCTGTGAAGGGCGTTCAACTTTCAAAAGACGGGAAAAGAGTTTCCTTAACTCTGGACAGTTTAAAGCCTGACCTTATATATGAATTAAAGTTAGGTGGCATTAAAAGTCCGGCTGGAAGACCACTTGGTAATAGTCTTATTTGTTATACACTTAACAGGCTTCTCCCGGAATGATCAAAAGATTATGTATCATTGAGTCTTTAGATGAATACGGAAAGTAAAGATGCCAGGTTATGAGCAAACTAAGGTTACCAACGATGCTCAATATTCATCAGTTTATAAAAGTGTGGGTCAGGTGATCAAAGAAAATATAAATCAGTGTTGTAGAACTCAATGTTTCGATTACATAGACCGAAAAAAAATATCAGCAAATCAATGATACGAGCGTCAAACTTAATAAAATCGCAGGTCGATGACATCTTTTGTAAGATGCTTAATAAAAATGTAATCAAAGCAGCATTTATTGTTGCCAGTGGGCTTTTAGGGCTCTTCCCTATGTCCGTTAAGGCGCAGATT
>JBDTIC010000277.1:0-11367 GCA_039936595.1 Ginsengibacter sp.
CCACTACACTTGTTGTCTTTGCAGCAGCCTGCTTATCTGCTATCGTTAAAAATGCAGTGACATCGGCTATTTCCTGGTTAGTTACCGGTCGGGCATGATAAGTCTCTTTCATTTGCGGAAACGGTAATCCTGAAATAATTCCTGCCACACCAGGTGCAGATAATCTTGTAACAGCATGTGTAAGGTCTTTGCCCAGGGCCCCTCCACTTATAAATCCTTTCATGTCAACATTGTGACAGGAATTGCAGGCAGCACCACGATTGATAAATCTTATCTTACCATCGAATAAATCGCGTCCCCGTTTGCTGTTCCCCGGTAACGCAGCAGTGCTTGCTGTGGCAGTTGCGGGTACTGAACTTTGTTCTGAGATATAAGCAATTAATCCTTTTATCTCATCATTTGTGAGATTAGGGTGGTCAGGCATGGGCATCTGATTAAATGCCTTAAAAAGTGAATCGGCATATTTATCTCCTGACTTGATGACCGTTTGGGAAGATTTAATAAAACTCGTTATCCATTCTTCTGAGTGCCGGTTCTGTACATTGGCAAGATCAGGGCCTACCAATTTTCCTTTGCCGATGGTATGGCAGGCAGTACAAGTTTCTTTAAAAATTGATTCACCGTTTTTCTGTGCTAAAACAGGGGTGAATGGAAGGAAAAGAAATACTGCAATTGCAGTGAAAAAGCGAAGTTCTATTTTCATACTGAATATTTTACCAGTTAAAAATTTCGCCACTGTTCTTTATCTCATATAAAAATTATGTTGTTCAAGGTTAGGGTGATATCGGAAAATAAATTTCCTCTTTTCGATAATTAAATTTCCGTATTTCGATAATTAAAGACAAACTTATCCTTTATTATCGAATCAACAAAAAAAAGTTAAAATAAAAACAAATCATCAAAGGGTATTTTTTATTTTGTATACAAGAAATAAAATATTCTCTATTTTTTTATAAAACTAATGAGGCTTTATTTAAAAAACATGATGAACATCATAAAATGGAATGATTGTCATCAGAGTAAGTTATAACTGACTTTGCAAAATTATTTCTAGAAGAGATGCAATAAATACGATCCTTATGATCTTCCGGATTTCACACAGGTGCGGTTTGGTTACAAGGCAGAAGAATGTACTTTTTTATTAGCAGGCACACAATTTTTAAATGCTTATCCGACTACTACAGACGCAGTTATTTTAATTTTATAAACACATCACCTGCTTTTATATCATTTGCCAAATGAAGGATGGTTGCTGATTTAAACATGTCGTTCAACTGTTTCTTAATTATCTTATATTTTGAATGCAGGGGACAGGGTTTGCTTTCAGAACATTTGGCTAATCCCAGGACACACTTGTCGAATACTTCATCTTCTCCCATCGCTTCCAGTATGGCGCGCACAGGAAGTTTTTTGGCTTTGTCTGTCATGTAGAAGCCGCCGTGCGGACCACTAACTGAACTAATAATTTTATTGTCCTTTGTAAGCACCTGTAATATTTTTGCAGTAAATGACCGGGGCGAACCAATGGCATTGGAAACTTCTTCAATTCCAATTTTATTTTCTTCACTCCCTTTTTGAGCAATGAATAGAGTGGCCCTTAGCGCATATTCTGTTGATTTGGAAAACATCTTAATATCTTTTTTAGCCTAATTTTATTTTAAAGTAATGAAACCGGTGGTTGAAATTTATTTTCTGTTTTTTATTAAAAAAGTTTCTTTAAAACAGAATATAAAAAAAAATTCTACCAGCAGCAAACTACCAATAATATTTTAATATCCATCAACGAGCTGAATGTAAAAAACATAGAATGTCAATTAAGATAATCAGGGATAAAGTTATCCGTAAATTTAAATATTTAAAAATAAAATTTTGTCCGGTACGGAAAACTCACAGCGCTTTTATTTAAAAAAACAAACCCTTGCTTATTTATCCTGCAAAGTCAGCAAGGGAATTTCGGTTTCATAACTCATTTTTCTGGTGTGGCTGGTTCTGAATATCCTTTCAAACAAATTTCGTTTACGCGCTATCATTACCAGCATGTCTGAATGATGATCTTCTAAAAAATCTTCTATACCTTCATCTACCTCATCATCTTTAATCATATAAAATTCATGTTGTAAATCCTCAAATGCCAATGTTGTATTAAGTTGGCCCGTTAACTCATCATCAGAAAGTTCAGAACCTTTTTTCCTCACATTTACTATTTGAATAAAAGCATCATTTTTCAGAGCGATCGTTCTTAACAAAGAATAATTGCTTAATGCCGTTTCAGCATCAAAATCGGAGGCTAAAGTGATAACTTCAATATTTTTAAATTTCACCTTTTCAGGAATTACCAAAACAGGAGTTGAAGATTTACGCATAACCGAAGTCGTATTGCTCCCAAATACTGATTTACTCTTGCCTTTTCCCTTCATGCCCATAACAATTAGGCTGGCATTTTCCATATTTGCCACCTCTAATATTGCGAGCGTAGCCATTCCTTCTCTTACAATTCCCGTGATCCTGATAGTATATTTTTTTCGAAGAATTTCGACATACTCGGCCAGTTGATCTTCTTTTATCTTCCACAATTCCTTTTCCGGTTGGTTTAATAAATGGGAAGGCATCTCATCTATCGCCGATGGATTTAGGTAAGCATGTACCAGTATTATGCTGGTATCGAAAATATTGGACAGTGATGCAGCATAATCGGCAGCGTTATATGAGGCATCAGAAAAATCTACCGGCATTATAATAGTATTCATAAATCGTTTTATTTTTTTTGCATTATGTAAAGTTACTTATGACGTAAAAGAAGAAATATGATCCCGATCGCTTTTAATGATGATCACAGTCAGAATTAAAAATACAAATGAAAATATTCATGTATGATGATAATCGCAACTAAACTACAAAAATTGTTTGATCGAATCTATACAGCCACTTGTAAAAATCATATCGGTACATGACGTTAATCATAAGAATAAAATTTTACGATCCTTATATTTGCAAAAATTAATTCAGAATAATGATCAAACAGTTAATCACTTTTATTTTATTAATGTCATTTGCTGCGCAGACATTTAATAAAGTATTTATTGTGGTTGATTATTATGTAAATACCTCCTTTTTTGCTGCACACTGCGAGAATAAGGCAAAACCATTGATGAAATGCAATGGCAAATGTCAGATGATGAAAGAATTAAAAAAGGAAGCTGATAAAGACCATCAATACCCTGACCGCCGTGGAGAAAATAAGAATGAAATAGTACTTGATTGTAATATATTATTTACTACAATCCAGACCTTACCTTTATCAATTTTCAAAGCTGATTATCCTTTTGCAAAAGAAGACAAAGTGGTAAAAATGCAACGGCGAATATTCCATCCTCCTAATCCCTTTATCGTATAGTGTGGCGGTTAATAGGTTCCGCTAACTATGACTGCTATTGCATTCTGGCAGACTATTAAGCAAACTGAATGTCATTTCATGTTCAATCATTAACCTGAGCTGTAAGTCTGAGACTCACAGGTGAATGTTTGTTATCCTATTTCTTTTATTTATCAATTTCAAATTTTAAAGTTTTTACAAATGAAATATTTGTTCATAATATCTACTGCATTTTTATTTTTATTGTCTTCCTGCAAAAAAGAAAATGCCCAGCTGGAGAAACCTGCAATTACTAAAATCAAGATAGGTGAAGTGGTGAACTCGCAGAATTTAAAAGCCACCATGTGGAGCGATGACAGCATCGCAACCGGTTACCACAAATTATATTTATCTGTCACAGACGCTTCAGGAAATGATGTCAACAACGCAACAGTGAATGTACTCCCATTAATGAAGATGTCTATGATGACACACAGCAGCCCTTTCGAAAAACCGGTTTATAATCCAGCTTCAAAGCTATATGAGTTTGCAGTTGTATTTACCATGCCGTCCGGCTCTGATTCCTGGTCAGTGAAGGCCACCATCAACGGGGAAGATCAAACATTTAATATAAATGTTCCGGCCGCAAAAACAAAGTTAGTGGGTTCCTATGTGGGCACCGACGGGAGCAAATATGTTGTATCATTGGTTCCACTGAAGAAATGGGAAGTAGGACTAAACGACATTAAGATCTTAGTGAATAAAATGGCCGACATGATGACGTTCCCTTCCATGGATGGTTTAAATATACAGATGACACCTGAAATGCCTTCTATGGGCCACGGTTCACCCAATAATGTGGATCCCACTTCTATAGATGGAGGTTATTATAAAGGGAGAATCAACTATACTATGACTGGCGACTGGAGAATCCATTTTAAAATCCGGAAAGGAGATGTGGTAATAATTGACGACGCTTCTATTGATATATTATTTTAAACATTATTTACAATCAAGGATCGAAACCCTTGCCTGTAGTCTCTTAAAACGAATTTAATGTTAACTGGAAAATGGATTTTAATAATGGCGATTGCCATTTTACCTATATATGTACATGCACAGAACACGGATAGCGTCGGGGTTAAAAATATTTTAATGAAGGAGATCATTATTCAAAACGATGCTAACCTCAATAATGCCAAAGAGAAAAGGCAGCCTAAAGACTTGCAGATCTCTGCTGAAGAAATACTGGGAGATATCAACGGAGTGAACATGATTCGTCGTGGAAATTTTGCGCAGGAACCTACTATTCGTGGATTAAATGCCGGGCAAATTAATGTTACTATAGATGGTATGGCCATCTTTGGCGCTTGCACTGATCGCATGGATCCTGTAAGCTCTTACATTGAACCAAATAACCTGAAAAGTATTATTGTAAACTATGGAGCGAATGATATGGCTTTTAGCAACAGCATTGGAGGTGGATTTAACTTTAAAATAAAACAACCAAAACTGAATGCAGCCAAACCGTGGAGTGGAATGGCCGGCCTGGGTTATGAAAGTAATGGAAATGCTTTACAAACTCTTGCTTCCATGGATTACAGTGGAAAACGCTTAGGCATCAATGTCAATGGTATTTTCAGATCATCGCAAAATTACCGCGCAGGTGGCGGAGAAAAAGTTTCATTTTCACAATACCACAAATGGAACGGAAGTATGTCTGCCAAATTCCAGGTGAGTGATCATCATTACCTGCAATTAAATTATATACAGGACGAAGGTTGGGATATTGGTTATCCGTCTTTAACAATGGATGTAGCTTTTGCAAAAGCAAAAATTGGTTCTGTATCCTATATCTATCATAACAACAATGGCCTCCTGAGACATTGGGAGACCAAGTTGTTTGATAATTATATTGACCATGCAATGGATGATACCAAAAGACCTAAAGCCCAGGTGCCCATACACATGGATATGCCGGGTACTTCGGGCACAATTGGTTTTTATTCTGAAGCAAAATGGCTATATAAAAATCATGACATAAAAACAAGAATAAACGGATATCAAAACAGGTTGCATGCAGAAATGACCATGTACCCTAATGACGCCGCACAAATGTTCATGCTTACCATTCCTGATGCACAGCGAAACCTGGCAGGTCTGGATGTATCAGATAAAATCGATTTAAGTAAAAAGTGGAATATATTAGTGGGTAGCAGGGCAGATATCGTTAGCTCATCCATCTTCACTGATGCAGGAAGAAAAACACTCTCAGGGATGCATAATGGCAAGTTGTCGAAGAACCAATTCTTATATAGTGTATATGCAAACCCGGTGTACAAAATAAACGCTTATTTTTCTCTGTATGCTAATGTCGCACGTACGATGAGAGCAGCTACTTTGCAGGAAATGTATGGCTTCTATTTATTTAACCGCCTGGATGGATTTGATTACATCGGCAACCCGTCATTAAAAAATGAGGGATCGTGGAATACAAGTGTAGGAAGTATATATCGACACGATAAAATTAAAATAGAGTTGCAAGGATTTGCCTATTTCATCGAAAACTATATAGCAGGTTTGCAAAAAGCTGATTATAGCGTAATGACCATTGGAGCTAATGGTGTAAAACAATATGAAAATTTACGATCTGCATCATTAACCGGTATGGAAGCAAGTGTACAATTGAGATTATTACCCACACTTTATTTTTCGTCTGCCAATACATATACCTATGGAGAAGATTACAATGGCAGGGCGTTACCTATGATATCTCCGTTCAAAACAGTTAACCAGGCAGATTATAATTTTAAAGAGTTCTCTTTTAACGTGACAGGGATTTTTTCTTCCCGACAAAACCATGTGAACAGTACTCTATATGGTGAAACGAAAACACCAGCTTACGGACTGATCAACATAAAAGCAGGCAGATCTTTTCAAATAAAATCGAATTCTATAGCTGTCAATGTAGGCTTAAACAATGTGCTGGACAAACGATATGCTGACCATCTTGATATCATTAAGATACCAAGGCCCGGAAGAAACTTTATTGCTCATGTTACTTATTCTTTTTAAAATAAAAAATTCACGATAAATGAAACTTCGGGATTTCGTGTAATTTTTCACTATTGTCCAACTAATATCAGGACAAGAAATTTACTATTAAAGCCTCACTTCCCACTTTCCGAAAATCGGGCAGGCTCTCTCACTCAGGAGAAGGGCATGAAGCTCTTATATTTTTTCAGCAACTATAGCGATGGCGTTCATGTGATTCTTATACTTGTTAAACACGCACCGCATTTGATGAATTCGTTTTCTTGCTTTAGGCTGCCTTATGATGTTGAAGCCTATTTTTAAACTGCGAAATAATCCTTCATCATCAACGATCCTTCTTGTTTCTAAAAGAAGCATCGGATTTGTCTTTATTTCCTTTATACGAAACCCTTCGTTTTCCAATAGATGAATCCATTCTAATTGGGTAAGCGGCCTGGCGTTTACCTTTATGCACAATGCCAACTCATGCTGTATTTCCGCTTTTTCTTTTTCATCGAGATGGTCGGGTGTTAAACCTAACTCATGGATTCCGTACAATCCTCCTTTTCTTAAAAGTCTGTGAGCTTCTTTGATGATGGCTGACTTCTTATGGTCGGCCTGCATCGTAAGCATTGCCTCCCCATATAATTTATCAACAGAATTATCTTCAAGAGGAACACTGGAAGCGTTTCCGATAATAATGCTCCGGCTTTCACCGTTTATTTTTTTTCTCAAATTTTGGGCTGCCTCTTCATTAAGTTCTATCCCGGTATAAGATTTCGGATTACTTTCTAAAACTTTTAAGGCTGTAAAACCTATACCAGGTGCAAACTCAACAACTCTGTCTTCGGATGTTATACACAGGCCTTTTATTAGTTTCAAAGTCAGATCTTTGCCGCCAGGACGAAGGACCTTTTTTCCCATTTTTGCAAGTAGCCAATGCCCCTGAGCAGCATCTATTATTTTATTACTCATTATAATTTGAATTTATTTCTGTGTCCTCAAATATCCTCTATTAAACATAGTAGGATTTCCCATTTAAGGAAAAACATTTTTAATTCAAAAGAAATGGGTTCAATCCCGGCAATAATATATTTCACCTAGGTAGTGGACACTGCAATGCTAATCTGGTTGCAGATTTGCACAACTATGAAAGCATAGGTTTAACTTTAGAGTAGTTAAAAAAGCGAGGTGTGGATCGATTTTTAATTTTCGTTTGATGTTGCACAAATGTCTGCCACCACTTCTTCAATTTTCTGTAATACTGCTTGGCTTTCTTCTGTCATATCATGTTTTGCTTTCAGGATGCCCATTGTATTATAAGAGAGTAAAACTTTTCCCGAAGCATCTTCGCAAACTAATATCTTCACAGGTAAATCAATTCCGCAGGTTTGTTGATCCTGCATTAAAAGAGTGCCTATTTTGGGATTGCCAAAGATGATCAATTCTGTAGGCCTGAGATCAAGACCTTGACTTCTCGCCTCAGCGGCGTGATCAATACGGCTGAAAATCGTAAACTCTCTTCTCTTTATTAAAGAGATAATCCTTTCTACAGTTTCGTTAAAGGAGTGATTACCGTAGATGGTTATGAGTTCTTCCATTGATTATTTTTTTAATAGTAAATTAGAACGATTTCTATCCTTACAATGTAACCTAAACCTTTGAAACAAAATGGTTTTTTATCCGTGGGTGTCGCGCATTTTGTGCAGTTGATTTTTGGTAAGGATTCAAAATAGTGTGGGCTTTCTGCGCTTACAGATTATCATTACCGTATTGTCCGGCTTATAATAAAAGATAATTAAATCTTTAATTATAAAATTTAATTTACTTTAGTTCCGGAATCAGATTTTAATGACAATTGAAAAAACGGATGCAAATGCTGATATTCAGTAAGTTCTTTTCTATTGTCGGGAATCAGGAAAAAATAAGATTCTGTGGGTAGTACATCACCGCAGATTTTATTAGTACGGCCATAAAGACTAAATTCGATCATCCCTATTTAAACTGAATTAAAAAAGATCAATAAATTCAATCTCTAGCTATGAGTCAATTGATACCAATCCTGACGTTGCAAGGATTGGCCGGTATCATTTTACTGGCCGGCACTTTGCTTGTAATTGCCGGAGTGATTTTATTAATCGCTACTTCTGCTAAAAGCGATAAAGAATCAATTGGAGAATATAAGGTGTTTAAAAAAAGAAGTCACTATTTTATTGGATTGAGTGTGGTTTTTGTTGTTATTATATTTGTCTCACTACAATTTTTACCATATTCCCGTTTTCAGAATGACGCCGATGAAGTGGTTACTGTGGTGGGGATACAATGGGACTGGCAAATGGCGCATGGAATAACTAATAAAACTCCACACCAATTTTTGGGAAAAAATGAAATCTCATTACCGGTCAAAAAAAGAATAAAATTTATAGTTATGTCCGACGATGTAATGCACAACTTTGGCATTTATAATAGTAAAGGAATTTTGTTAACACAAGTCGAGGCGATGCCACAGTACAAGAATGAACTTCAATATACTTTCAATCAACAAGGAAAATATACGATTCTGTGCCTCGAATATTGCGGTCTCGTACACGGATTTATGACGGCAACTATTCATGTTAACTAAATTTAATAAAACAGGTAATAATGCATCTGACACCGGTTGAATTAAAAAAACAACGAAGACTCGCCACTACCTGGAGTATTACTTTCCTGATTCTTTTTCCATTGCTCATTGCTCTTGGGCTTTTACTACGCCTAAGCCAAAGCGAGTTGATGAAGTTATTGTTGGCTAATTCCTATGCCTTCCTGACCCTTCACGGTTGGGGCATGACGGGAGTTCTGTTCAGTGTAACTTTTGCCTCGATTTGGTTTTTGATCAGTACCCGTTTTGCCAGACTAAATATTAACGTGGGCTATTTTGTTTATTTCACCATATTAATGGGTGTGACAGGTTTAACAATTGCCACACTGATTGGAAAATTTGGGCCAGGTTGGTATATGTTATATCCACTACCTTTTAAAGATCCTACATGGGTTCCCTGGTCGATAAGAATGGCAACAGTATCGATATTAGTTCTGAGTACCGGCTGGCTAATAGGTATTATACATGTACTATCTGCTTTAGCTAAAGAATATGGTGGTTTTACCAATTTATTGGGATGGCAATATTTAGTAAACCAAAAGAGTAGAAAAGAACTACCGCCGATCATCCTCATAACAACAGTAAGTCTGACTGTCGGCTTAATAAGTATAATAACTGGGATCATTTTGATGTTTATATATTTGTTCCAATCTTATGAAACTGTATTAATCTTTGATCCGCTTCTGTTGAAAAACATGTCTTTCTTTTTTGGCCGTACACTTTCAAGCGTAACCCTATACTGCGCTGCTGGCTGGATGTACGCCCTATTACCGGAATTTACGGGGCGTGAATGGAAAACCAATAAAACGCTGGTGTACGCATGGAATGCTACTTTCTTTCTTATACTATTTTCTTATTTGCACCATTTGTATATACATTTTGCGCAGCTCTCATCAATGCAATATGCTCAGATAACTTCTCACCTAAGCGCTATTCCTGCCACCGCAATCACGATGTTTGGAGTAATCATGCAGTTGTATCATTCAAAAACCAAATGGAGTATCGTTCCTTTGATGATTTTATTGGGTATGGGTGGTTGGGCTATTGGAAGCATCGCAGAAGCGGTGGATTCTACAATTGTTTTTAATAAAGCGCTGAATAATACTTTATGGATTCCCGCGCATGATCACACTTACACACTAATGGGAATCGTCTTATTTATTTTAGCTTTTTTATTTTATCTGTTTTCTGAAAAAAGCAATGAGAAAGATCGCGTGGCAAAGACTGGTTTCTGGATTTTTGTTATAGGTGGATATGGATTTTTGCTTATGTTATACCTTGGAGGGTTAAGCAGTATTCCACAAAGTTACGCACGCTATGCAGGAATGAGAATAGAAAGCATGCATAAAAAAGCGGTCTTTCTTTCACAGATATCGGTGTGGTTCATTATTCTACTACTCATAGGGCTGTTCATCATGTTTTTTTCGCTATTTGCGAAGATTCTAAAAAAAGAGAATCCGGAATTATAAAAGAGCAGGGGAATTAAACAATCACAGAATTCCCATTTAGTAGGTGAATGCAGCTATTACCAATAACAGATCATCTTATTTTTATCTTATAGTTTCTTTCAAATCATCGTAATCGAGTTGGTTGTTCGTATAAATAATGCTTCGGTTTAGATAATTAATTTCGGACTTAATTACTAATCCTGAATAAGGCATAGAATAACTTATACTGATTAATTGGATTACAGGCGCACCTGTTGACTTATCAAAATAGATCGGACTTATTTTGTACAACGGCACTCCATCGTTGTGTCCTGCAGGAACCAACTCGATAAACAAATCAATGTGAATTCTTGCAAGTGATTGTGCTTCGTCAGTTGACATAGAATTTAAAAATGTATTGAAGTTTATCTATGGAACATTTATCCCGGCCTTTATCATTGATTTCTCCCGGTAACCTGCCTGCGCTTGCTAAAAGAGAACAAAAATTCCGGGGCTCATTGCGGAAGGCCTTACCAATAACAAAATAGCCAAAAATTATATATAAGGCTATTAGCGGTGGATATTCACAGAAAAAATTTGCTTACAAAACTGAACGTAAATAATACTCTATCACTTGTAAAACTCGCTGTGGAAACGAGGTTAATTTAATTTTAGCGGAAGCCTGTTCAAGATTCTGATAAATCAGATTTTCGGCATCTTATAATACCCGTCAATACAACAGCGCAAAGTATATCAAAGCTTTGCTCATAAGCAAGTAAATAATGCCGATAAAATCGCGAATATGATATAAATCATTTAATATTACTCTTTTTGATGACGAGAGTCATAAAATAGGACTGTTGCCTATTGTAATATTGCACAGTAAAATTTAAATAGGTAGAATTTATGAAAAA
>JBDTIC010000278.1:0-5823 GCA_039936595.1 Ginsengibacter sp.
ATATGTTTTTGTAACTCGGGGGCGAGGTTTAAATGATTTAGCTCATATTCAGTTTTAAAAAAGGGAGTAGCGAGGTCGTAATAACCATTACCCGAAAACACGTGCAGGTAAGGATTTTGAGTCATCACTTCCTGTAAGTCCGGAAGAGTATTAGGCACGGGATATTTATGGCCTCCTACGGTATGGTGCCAATCCCAGGCGCCATTAACTTTATAACTTAAGAATACATAATCTGCCTCGCTGTTATAATTCAGGTTGTTGAGCAGGTAATTATGAAAAGCGCTTACCACCGCAGGAAACATAGCTGTTGATGAAGGATCGTAATCAGGGTTTTCTCCTGCTGCGTCGAAGTCTATGCCTTCATACCTTGCATCATAGCGTCCTACTGTTTTTCGTTCGTTACGCAATAATTCTTTCTCAAATCGTTGAGGCGTCACTCTTAGATTGGCCTCTTTCAGGTAAGATTCACTAAGCCCTGTATAATTATGTAGTTGTTGTACTACTTTAGCATACAATGCCTGCGAAATAGTATCACCTTTATTGAGCGCCTGGGCATAGTCGCCAAGAGCAAATTCACGAACGTCTTGCAAAAAATTTTGCAGGCTGGCCGGTTGATGGGGCAGCTTTTTATGATGCCATGCAATAGCCGCATAACTGGGAAGGTACAATTCATAAGATAGATCATTGCTGCCGGGAGGCTGAAACCAGAATTCGTTGTTGAAGTTCAGGATGCTGGAGATTAAGATAATACCGTTTAACGCGATACCTTGTTGCTGAAGGCGGTTGGCCAGCATTGCAGAACGGGGCGTACCATAAGATTCGCCTAATAAGAATTTGGGACGATTCCAGAGATTATTTTTATTGAGGTACTGATATATAAAGTCGCTGAAAGATGTTACATCGGCATCACATCCCCAAAAATCGCTGCCGGTACCTTTTTCCAACAACCCGCTATAGCCGGTGCCCACGGCATCAATAAATACCAGGTCAGTATTATTTAAAAGTGAATAGGGGTTTTCCTTTATCTGGTAGGGCGGAGGTGGAGTGGGCTCAGCATCTGCTGTGATAACGCGGGTAGGACCGAAGCCACCAAGGTTCACTAGTACAGACGAACCGCCCGGGCCTCCATTATAACAAAAAGTAATGGGACGATGATTAGTGTCGTTTACTCCATCCCTTGTATAGGAGATGTAAAACATACTGGCAGTCTTCTCTTTTTTATCATTTTTTAAGATGAGCGTCCCGGCTGTAGATGTATAATTGATTCGCTGCCCGTCAATAGTAACTACACCATGGGATACCTCGGTGCGGGGTTGTTGGTTTTCCTCATGTTTTGTGGTGACGCTATCTTTTTTTTGGGCAATGGCCACGCAAAAAAGTGAACTGAAAAGGAAAAGAAAAATTGCAGGTTTGTACATTGAAGTTTATTATTTGGAGTTGAAAGGTACTTATTCATTAAATACGGCAAGGCTTTAAAAATCGAGAAGTATTATTTTTGTGCTTTTGTAAATTGCTGCGTATCTGGCTGCTGCGATTGGTTGATTAATATTTTGATTATACATCAAAAATTTAATTAGCATAGCTTATGAGCGACAGAATTTATATCGGTGAGAAAAATAAATTTGTTAGATCTCTTTTTGGCTACTTATCCTGGTAATCCATATTCATAAAATTACTCTTGTCTTCTTTTTTCCGGATGCCGAAACTATAGCGGGCGTTGATACCAAACCGACGGGTATCGGATTTCCGGAACCCGGTAGCATAGACACTTCCCTGGTTTAAGGTGAAATCGTTATTGTTAGTGTAAAGCAGGTCTCTGGCACTAAGCGTGATCACTAATTTCTTTTTTAAAAATTGTTTATTGAGGCTTAGATTCAGTGAGCCAAACGGTGAGAGCTCATAAAATTGTTGCTGGCCATTGATGCGTACAAATCCATTCAAAGTAAGCTGAGAGGTATTAGAAATCTTTAAAGTCTGATAGGTGAAAAATGACCAGCTTCCTTTTTTGAATGAAAGGGGTTCATTTTCATAAAATCCCTGATAGAAGTTGTGGTTGTACTGTGCGCCACCCACAATAAAATACCTGCCTCCCTGAGGTATAGCGCCTAAAATCCTGAAATAAGTTTCTTTATTATTCCCCAGGTTGTCGTAAGTGCGATAAGCAACCCTTTTACTCGAGTCTGCCTGATAGACTACATTGGTAAAAATGTCCCTGGTATCATTAACGCCAACTGCAAAAATTGGGTGCTGATCTACCGAAATATTCACTTCATAATTTTGGGTAAACTGTGGCTTCAAAGCAGGGTTGCCGGTTTCAAAAAGATAGGGATCTACATATCGTTGCGAAGGATTCAACAAACTATATCCGGGTCGGCTGATGGAACGGCGATATATAAGGTAAGCACGTAAGTCATAACCCATAATTGTCATCAGCGAACGACTGATGAACACGTAAGGGAAAAAATCCGTACGATTGATGCTGAATGTAGTATCATTAGGAATCTTTTGCCTTCCTTCCATCACTGTATTTTCCACTCGCGTACCTGCTTTAAAGGTAATGCCTGAAATAGTTTTGGATGCTTGTACGTATGCTGCGTTAATGGATTCATGATACTTAAATGCGCTGGTCCTGGCTACATCTTTTACCGACAAACTACCTTCATTTCTATAATAATTGGTATGGTTATCAAAATCAGTCAGCGTAGTTTTTATTCCTGCCTCTACGTTTAATTTTTTAGAAAATTTCCATAAAAGGTTAGATTCTGCAGAAAAGAAATTGAGTCCTGTTTTTAAACTCCCATTGCCGGAAGACATGGTTGTAGAAGGCTTGGTGAAATCGGTGATAAAATCCTGCTGTGTTTTATTGGGCGAGTAATTATAAGAGATGTCATTCGTCCACTCTGAGCCCAGACTGTCTATGCTTAGTTTAGTAGAGATGCCCTGCGAAAGAAACAAGTCATTATTCTTGTTGGTAACTTTGGTGCTGTTATTGGTAAGGATATCCCCGGTGCTTATTTTAGAAATTACGCTGCCGTTTATTGATTGGCTATGGTCATCGCCGAGGCTTACACGCCCGTCGTAACTCACTTCCCATTTTTTATTCAATTGATAACTGATGCCATAACCCAGGTAATAACTATTCCCCGGATAAGTAGTTCTGGCATCCTGGCTCAGCAATGAATCGGGGGCAAATATCCTATCCGTCTTTATTTCATCGTATGTGTTTTTATGGGTCGCCTGCATATTCAGGTAGGAAGATAATGCCCCATTGTTGTTATTCAAATTGAATCCTGCGAACTGACTGCCATATTTTCCCTGGTGCATTCCCGTGTTTACACTACCAGTTAACCCAATCCTCATTCCTTTTTTCAATACCACATTTACGATACCACCACTGCCGGATGCATCGTATTTAGCTGAAGGCGTCCGCAATATTTCTATCTTTGAAATGGAATTGGGTGGTAAACTTTTTAAAAGGGAAGCTACATCGGCTGTGCTCATTTTCTGCTCTCTGCCGTTGATGTAAATGGAAGCGGGTGTAGTGCTGTTCAGATAAATATTCCCATCCTGGTCCATAAAAAGGCCCGGCACTTTTTCAATCACTTCATAACCACTTGATGAGCTGGCAGCAAGATTTTCGGGATCCACGATGGTTTTATCATCTTCCTGCCGCATGATCGGTTTTGCTGGGTTTATTACAATAACATCAAGGGTAGTGGCTGCATTTTCCAGCACAAAGTCAAAACTGGTGCGGTTGTTTGTTACTGTTATTGTCTGCTGGAGAGAAGAATGATTGACAGATGAAACAAATACCTGGTAGCGGTGATCAGATAACAGCGTAAAAGTTGCCTTCCCCAGGGTGTCGGCTACTTTTTCAAAGAGAGGGATGGAGTCATTTTCTGCTGTCATCTTTACGGAAGCGAAAGGTATTGGCTGACTGCCCTTGTCAATTACACGTATAACAATATTTGTTTGTTGCGCCCATGATTTAACTGGAATAAAAGCGAACGAAATTCCTAATAAAAACAGTGAGAAAAGAGAGCGTGTAAATTTTTTAATCATGAACCATCCGGATTAGGGCGCGAATTTATATCATAAATTTGCGCATAACGAATAGGATCAAGTTGCAATTTTGTGAAAATTATTTTTGCGGATTTGCCAACTCTTTAAGATATCCCGGTTCCTATTTTGTTTACATTTGTATTTTTTTAACTTAAAATCAATAAATCGTGAAAGTAAATCTTAACTTAATTGCAATCGTCGCAGTGATGGTATTTTTTTCCAGTTGTGTGGGTACCAAAAAATTTAAATCCTTACAGGCAGATTACAAGATCTTACAGGCTACGAATAGCCAGCTAACCAGGGAAGGAGAACAGTGTAAAGGTAACCTGGACAGAGCAATGGTTCAGATTGCTGATTTGGACAAGAGGATCAAATCAGAACAAGATCACGTAAAATCATTACAGGCAGCGTTGGACAAATGCCTTGCATCGGCAGGGCAGGGTAATGTAAATATTTCCAAATTGATAGATGAGATCAACGTATCTAATAAGTATATACAGCAACTAATTGCTTCCAAAAGTAAAAGTGATTCCCTTAATATGGTTCTTACCAATAATCTGACAAGATCGCTGAGCAGGGACGAACTGCAGGATGTAGATGTGCAGGTTTTGAAAGGAGTAGTTTATATTTCTCTTTCCGATAATATGCTCTATAAATCAGGAAGCTACGAAATTTCTGACTTGGCCGGAGCCACTCTATCTAAAATCGCAAAAATTATTACAGACTACAAAGATTATGAAGTGTTGATAGAAGGAAATACTGATAATGTTGCTATCTCCAAGCCTAATATTCGAAATAACTGGGATCTGAGCGCATTAAGAGGTTCTTCAGTAGTGCAGGCACTTCAAAACAGTTATGGAGTGGATCCTAAGAGACTTACTGCCGGTGGCCGTGGCGAGTACAACCCGATTGCCAGCAATGCAACCCCTCAAGGTAAGACTTTGAACAGGCGCACTCAGA
The DNA here is from genome assembly GCA_039936595.1 of Ginsengibacter sp. GTDB lineage: Bacteria > Bacteroidota > Bacteroidia > Chitinophagales > Chitinophagaceae > Ginsengibacter. The sequence goes on from JBDTIC010000278.1 coordinate 5,023, forward strand.
TCATTATTACTCCTAAACTCGACCAGTTTATGGATTTGATTGGCAAAGGTAGTGAGCTGGAGTCTACTCAAAATAAGTAAGTGTCAATCGTTAATCATATCTTTTTAAAAATCCCGGCTCAGATTTTCTGAGCCGGGATTTTTTAGTTTAGAGAATATCAGGATGACGTAAGGTTTTTAGAGTGTGGTGCTAATTGAAAATCAGCTAATGTTGTTATGTCACGAATCAAGGGCTTAGGATGGCTGTTTGAATGCTGAATAAAAGATGGTAGTAGACCTGCCGGATACCTGCATTCCAAAATAAAATGAAACGCTGTGCGGTAGTATGTAAGCAGCTAAAGCTACCGGCACCCAAGCAAAGAGTTCATACACCTGTAACGTCACTCATGTTGCTTCAAACGGATAAAGACATAACTCTCTGCCCGGTGTGCAAAAAAAGTCGTATGGAATTGGGAATAAATTGATTTATCATAACGGCTGCCTGGTAGATGCAGCAGAATTACGCAACAGGGGTTCACCCAAATTAAAAAGAAAATATGCCGTCAGTGAAAAATGTATATAACCTCTTTTTTAATTTTTTGTATTCCTGAAAAACGTTGTTGTTTATGGGTAAGGATAGTTGTGCAAATAGTGCAACTAAGTTCCGGAAAACAACAAAACAGGAAGCCGAATATCAACATCCTCCACTCTAAAAAAAGCACACAAAACACCTTACCGCAATAGCTACCTCTTTTTGCCCAGTGTCGCTGAACATCTTATTGTAAGCACCTGTCCCGATTTTTATCGGGAAGGCCCCGGGTCT
>JBDTIC010000279.1:0-7611 GCA_039936595.1 Ginsengibacter sp.
CCACAGGAATGATCATTTCCTCCAGGCTTATTCCCCCGTGTTGAAACGTGTTTCGGTAGTAGTTCGCAAAATGATTGTAATTATTGGGGTAGCACAAATATCCATCCTGCTTTGCAAAAATGAATGAAGAATTTACATTGGGAACCGGTAAAGCTGCCTGCCTGGGGTCACGAAATGCAAGCACTTCTTTTGGCTCATAATTCAAGTTACGCCCATGTTTATAACGCAAGTTGGCTGTAGTCTGTTTATCGCCCACTACTTTTTGAGGTGTATTCACTCTTACACTCCCATGATCTGTAGCCACAATAAGATTTATTTTTTTATCAGCAATCTTTTTCAATGCCTGGTGCAGCGGCGAATGTTCAAACCATGATGCAGTGAGGCTTCTGTAGCTGACCTCATCGGCTGCAAGTTCTTTCAAAACTTCCATTTCAGTGCGTGCATGGCTTAGCATATCTACAAAATTGTAAACAATGATATTAATATCATTATTTAATAGATTATGCATGTTATCAACCAGCTTTTGTGCATCCTGGTGATTGGTGATTTTTGTATAGGAATATTTCAAATCTTCTTTTCGAAGCCTCTTTAACTGAGCTTTGAAAAATACTTCTTCAAATAAATTTTTACCGCCCTCTTCATCATCATTTTTCCATTCTACAGGAAACTGCCTTTCTATTTCTATAGGAAGTAACCCTGCAAATATAGAATTGCGACTATATTGTGTAGCCGTAGGTAAAATAGAATAAAACGTTTCTTCTTCCTGTATTCTGAAATTTTCTGCAAACAATGGCTGTATTGCTTTCCATTGGTCAAAACGTAAATTATCAACCAATACAAAGAATGTTGGTATTTGTTTTTCAACATGAGGGAATACTTTGAGCTTCATCAAAGAATTGCTCATAATGGGTGCATCTGCCGAAGGGTTGGTTACCCAGTCAGAATAATTTTTAGAAATGAATTTGAAAAACTCTGTATTGGCTTCGTTTTTTTGAGATTGAAACACTTCACGCATTTCGGGGCTGTCACTTTTTTTCATCTCAAGTTCCCAATATACCAGCTTCTTGTAGATGTCCATCCATCCGTTATAATCAGGATTGTCATTGAGCGCCATGAATAATTCACTGAATTGCCTTTGGTAAGTGGTAGTTGTTTTCTCGGCTATCAGCCGCCTGTTGTCAATGATTTTTTTTAATGACAACCATACCTGGTTGGGATTTACGGGCTTAATTAGATAATCAGTTATCTGCGAACCTATAGCCTCATCCATCAAATTCTCTGTCTCGTTTTTAGTAATGAGAACAATCGGAATTTGGGTGTTTATTTCTTTAATTTTTTGTAAAGTTTCGAGCCCGGTGATACCGGGCATGCTTTCGTCGAGAAGAACTACATCTACAATATTTTCTTTCACATAATCAATTGCGTCATGTCCATTGCTCAATGATTTTACTTCATACCCTTTGTGTTCAAGAAAAAGAATTTGAGATTTCAAACTTTCCATTTCATCATCAACCCATAAAATTTTTGCTGTATTCATTGATCTTTTTTAAGTATCTTTTTTTGTGCAAGGGGATTACAAATATAATTTATTCCCTTTCCAAAAATTACCTTTGCCGGAGAGCAAAATCAATTTAACGTTTTAAGAGTAATGCGATTCAGAAAAATAATTAATGATCCTGTTTATGGCTTTATTACCATTGATGACGAACTTATTTATCAAATAATTTCTCACCCCTATTATCAGCGTCTTAGGCGCATACACCAAATGGCAATGGCCGAACTGGTTTATCCGGGTGCATTACATACAAGGCTTCATCATTCATTAGGCGCTTATCATCTGATGTGTAACGCGATACATGAACTAAAAAGTAAAGGAATTATGATTACTGATGAGGAAGACCAGGCTGTAAAAATCGCAATACTCTTACATGATTTAGGACATGGACCTTATTCGCACGCACTGGAAAATACTTTGATAAATGGTGTAAGCCATGAGGAAATCTCTTTATTGCTGATGCAGAAAATGAATAAAGAGTTTGATGGCAGAATGCAACCTGCTATTGATATTTTTACAAATAATCATCCTAAAAGATTTCTCCATCAGTTGGTGAGCGGACAACTGGATGTGGACAGGATGGATTACCTGATAAGAGATAGTTTTTTTACCGGGGTAAGTGAAGGAGTTATCGGTTATGACCGTATTATTAAAATGCTGACGGTGCATAATAATGAATTGATGATAGAAGAGAAGGGTATCAATTCTATCGAGAAGTTTTTAATATCGCGCAGGTTTATGTACTGGCAGGTTTATCTTCATAAAACGGTCTTATGCGCCGAAAAAATGCTGGTAAAAATTATTGAGAGAGCAAGAGCAGTCAAGGCTCAGTCGCCCTCTCAGGTATTTAATCTTTTTTTAAATAAAGAATATGAAAGTAAATCTATTGAAAGACTTTTAGATGATTTTTGTTCGTTAGACGATTACGATGTTTTGTTTTCAATTAAATACTGGGTGCTCCATCCGGATAAAATATTGTCGATGCTTTGCAAAAGCATCATCAATCGCCATCTGCTAAAAATAAAATATTCGGCTCAGGAAATAGCACCGGAATTAATAGAACAAAAGATACAAATCGCTATGGAATATCTTCAAATAAATCGTGAAGAGGCGGGATATCTTGTTTTTGGCGGTGAAACCGAAATTAGCACCTACAATAATGATATAGAACATATCAATATTTTCTTCAAAGATGGAAGTGTAAAAGATATTTCACAGGTAGACAATGCGCTTATTAATCAAAGTCTATTTGGCGCCATAAAAAAATTTTACATTTGTTTTATCAATATAGATTTAACATTATAGCTTACTTTTAATTTTTTTAAACTGAAAGAGTAAAATGGAGTTTACGGCAAGGCAGATCGCTGATTTGATAAATGGCACTATTGAGGGTAATGCCGATGTAGCAGTTTCTTCTTTTGGGAAAATTGAAGATGCCGGTGCCGGACAGCTTGCTTTCTTAGCCAATCCCAAATACGAAGACTTCATTTATTCTACAAACGCAACCATCATTATTGTAAATACTACTTTCCAGTTAGAAAAGGAAATAAGCGCTACTCTAATTCGTGTGCCGGATGCTTATTCATCCTTTGCGGTGCTTCTTACTGCATATTCAGAAATGGCAAAAGCCAATCTGACAGGAATTGAACAGCCCTCGGTAGTTGATTCTACGGTAACCATGGGTGATAATATTTACATCGGAGCTTTTACCTATATAGGTCACAATGCTGTCATTGGTAACAACGTAAAACTTTATCCTCAGGTATATTTAGGTAATAATGTAACTATAGGTGATGATTCGATTTTATTCCCTGGTGTAAAAATTCATCATGATTGTGTAATTGGAAGCAAGGTTGTGATACACGCAGGCAGCGTCATTGGAGGTGATGGTTTTGGTTTCGCTCCCCAAACGGATGGAAGTTTCAAGAAGGTGCCCCAAATAGGAAATGTGGTAATAGAGAATAATGTTGAAATTGGCGCTAATACAACAATTGACAGAGCCACTATTGGCTCGACCATTATTAAGTCAGGCGCTAAGCTGGATAATTTGATTCAAATTGCACACAATGTAGAAGTTGGAAACAATACTGTGATTGCTGCTCAATCGGGAGTCAGCGGTAGCGCCAGGATAGGAAAAAATGTTATGATAGGCGGCCAGGCTGGAATTGTAGGACATATCCAAATTGCGGATGGTAGTAAGATAAATGCGCAAAGTGGTGTGGGAAAATCTATTAAAACACCTAATACTGCTGTAACCGGATCCCCCGCCTACGATTATGGACAAGCATTGCGCAGCCAGATTTTAAGTAGGAATCTTCCCGAATTAGAAAAAAGAGTAAAGGAACTGGAGCAAATGATACAACGGCTGAAAAGTGAAAAAATAATAGGCTAATCATCAATTTATCAAACACCTCATTCAATTTTTATAAATTCTATATGGTGGTAGATAATTTAAAGAATTACTTTTCTTACTTTCGTGCCCATGGACCATCCATATAATGCTAAAGAAAAGCATTTTCAACATACATTAAAAGAAGAAGTTACTATTTCAGGTGTCGGCATTCATACAGGGCAATCTGTAACTATGCGTATCAAACCTGCTGACGCCAATACAGGAGTTAATTTTCAAAGGATTGATCTTCCCGGGAAGCCCGTAGTAAAAGCCGATGTAGATAATGTAGTGGAGACAAATAGAAGTACCGCCATAGAGGTTAATGGTGCAAGAATAGGAACTATAGAGCATCTGATGGCTGCATTGATGGGTATGCAAATTGATAATGTTCTTATTGAAATCGACGGGGAAGAAGTGCCTATTTTGGATGGAAGTTCGCAGCTTTTTATAGATCATCTTTCAAAAGCCGGTACCCGAAAACAGGATACTGAAAAAATATATTACAATATTCAGCATAACATCTCATTGATTGATGATGAAAAAAAAGTAGAAATGGTAGCATTACCCTATAATGGCTACCGAATTAATACTCTTATTGATTTCAACTCTCCTGTATTAGGGACACAGCATGCTGACTTGCGTAATATCAGAAACTTTAAAAATGAAATAGCGTCAAGCCGTACCTTTTGCTTTTTCCATGAGTTAGAGCAACTTATTGCCAATGACCTTATCAAAGGTGGAGATATTAATAATGCTATAGTGGTAGTAGATAAGCCGGTAGATAATGAACAGGTAAAACGTATATCAAAAGTTTTCCATAGAGATGATGTTAAAGTAAGTGAAGCCGGCATTTTAAATAATCTTACTCTTCGTTTTCCCAATGAGCCTGCACGTCATAAATTGTTAGATGTGGTCGGCGACCTTGCTTTAGTTGGATATCCTTTTAACGCACATATTATTGCCAACAGGCCAGGCCATTCTACAAACATAAAGTTTGCGAAAAAAATTAAAGAGCATATCAAGAAGTACAAGTTCCGGCAGGACATCCCTAAATACGATCCTAATATACCGCCCCTTCTTGACATACAGGAAATTGAAAAAACATTGCCACACCGATATCCTTTTTTGATGGTCGACAAGATCATCGAACTGACTGATACTCATGTGGTAGCTATAAAGAATGTAACTTATAATGAACCTTTTTTTCAGGGTCATTTCCCTGGTAATTCAGTAATGCCGGGAGTATTATTAGCAGAGGCACTTGCGCAGGCTGGAGGGTTTATTGCAATTCCCCGAAACACAAAAGAGAAATACGACACCTATTTTCTTAAAATTGACAATTGCAAATTCAAACAAAAAGTCGTTCCGGGAGATACATTAATTTTAAAAATGGAGTTATTGCACCCTATTCGGAGAGGTATCTGTGAAATGAAAGGAACGGTATATGTAGGAGATAAAGTGGTAACAGAAGCCGTACTGACAGCCCAAATAGTTAAACGCCCCAATACATAATATGATAAGCCCCTATGCCCATATCCATCCAAAAGCGCAAATAGGTAAAGATGCCATTATCGATCCTTTTGCCGTAATTGAAGATGAAGTAATTATTGGCGAAGGAACTCATATAATGTCCCACGCTGTTATTTTGCAAAAAGTAACTGTTGGAAAATCATGCAAAATATTTCCTGGGGCCGTTATCGGAGCCATTCCTCAAGATCTCAAATTCGATGGCGAAGATACTGTGGTACAAATCGGCAACAACACCACAGTCAGGGAATGTGTTACCATCAACCGTGGTACAAAAGATAAGTGGAAAACCGTGATTGGCAGTGATTGCCTTCTCATGGCCTATAGCCATATAGCACACGATTGTATCATAGGTGATCATGTAATTATTGCTAATTCGGTACAGCTAGGAGGCCATGTGGAAATAGGAGATTACGCAACTATTGGTGGCATGGCGGCGGCTATTCAGTTTTCAAAAATAGGGGCGCACACTTATATAGCAGGCGGCACAGAAATAATAAAAGACATACCCCCCTATATAAAAGCCGGGCGCTCGCCATTAAGCTATGCCGGTGTTAATTCGGTTGGATTGCAACGGAGAGGATTTCCTTCAGAAAAAATAAATAATATTTCTGAAATCTATCGTAACATCTATTTAAGAGGTCTAAACATTTCTCAGGCCACAACTCTTATTGAAAAAGAATTTCCTGATTCAGAAGAGAAAAAAGAAATTCTTAAATTCATAAAAGAAAGTAGCCGTGGCATTCTTAAAATTTCTTCCAAAGAAATTAAAGATGAGAATTGAATTAACGAAACTTGGCAAACGTTATAACAGGCATTGGATTTTCCGTAACCTTGATTTTCAATTTGAGCCTGGCAAGCATTACGCTATTATCGGCCCCAATGGTTCAGGTAAATCGACATTACTACAGATCATATCGGGTTTTTCAATACATAATGAAGGCACAGTTCAGTATTTCTCATCAGGTCATTTAGTAACTCCTGAAAAAGTATTTAAGCAAATCTCTTTTGCGGCACCTTATATTGATCTTATCGAAGAAATGACACTAACGGAATTTTTTTCTTTTCATCACAAAATGAAAGGCTGGCTTCCTGGTTTCGACACGAGAGAAATTATTCTATTGTCTGGCCTGGAAAAATCAGCCCATAAGCAAATACGCTACTTTAGCAGCGGCATGAAACAGAGAGTAAAATTAATGCAGGCAATTTGTAGCAATGTTCCGGCAGTGCTATTGGATGAACCTCTTACGAACATTGATGAGGAAGGATTTTTACTTTATAAGGCACTGATCGAAAAATACTGTGAAAGCAGGCTTGTAATTGTAAGTAGTAACGATAAAAAAGAATATGCTTTTTGTAGTGGTTTAATTAACATTACCGATTTCAAATAAAGCCACTGTGTCGTGATATAATTAAAATCTAAGTGTTTTTTCCATAATGAAATGGGGAATGGAAACTTCAATAAACTCATTACCCGTTACACTATATCCAAGCTTTTCATAAAAGCCGATAGCCGTTTTTCTTGCATGCATAATAAGTGTCTTGAATCCGGCATCCCTGGCTACGTTTTCGGCATAGTTCATCATGCTGGCACCTATTCCTTTTCCCTGGAGATTATTCTGAACTGCCATTTGCCTTAGTCTTACACAATTCGCATCCAAACGTGTTAACAAGCAACAACCTAACATTTTATTCTCTTCAAAAGCACCAATTAGAATATCATTTTTTTCTTTTTCCAATTCACCATTATCGAACGCCAGATCAAGAGGTTTACGTAAAATTTCATTGCGCAGTTTTATCATCTGTGCGTATTCCTGCGTACCATAATCTATTTGTTTTATCGGCATAAAAATAATTTCTTAGAGAGAATAAAAATACTGTTTTTATAAACATTTGAGATTATTAAATGGAAGAAAAAGAAAAAAACGGGCAAAATCACGTGTTGTAACCACAAACTATTATTCAGAATAGTTATTATTTTTTTTTATCACAAAAAGTATATTTTTGTGCCACATTAACTAAACCTTACAATCATGCAAGACATTGCAACAAGAGTTAAAAAAATCATTGTTGACAAGTTAGGAGTTGACGAAGCAGAAGTAACTACTGAAGCTTCTTTCACTAACGATTTAGGTGC
>JBDTIC010000280.1:0-8381 GCA_039936595.1 Ginsengibacter sp.
CATAGCAATGGAATAATAATCGTTACGACGGAATATAAGGCTGAGTACCACCATCCAAACTGTAATACATAGATCTGAATGGCAACTACTAAACCAGTTAACACTATGATCCAGACACCGGTAAATACTTTAGATACCGGTAGTCCCCAAACAACAGGCATAGTTTTACATCCATACCTGATATCACCTTCCATATCTTCCATATCTTTTATAACCTCTCTTATTAAAGAGATGATGAAAGCGAATCCAGCATAAATAAATGAAATTCTCAATAGCCTTTGCCATACGATATCTTCCGGAGAAATACGAAACCTATACTCAGCCAACGTTAGGACTAAAATGACCCAGGCGGTCAATAAAGCGATTAACACATTTCCTATAAGCAATTTTTTCTTAAACATACTGGAGTACACCCACAAAATCAGTATGGCAAGCGAATTAAAAAAGGGAATTAAAAAATTGCCAATCTTAAATCCGACATATAGGCTTAATCCCAGGCCTGCCAATGAGAGGGCCGCGTGAAGTAAAATTGCAGTTCTTCTTTTAATAAACTTACCAACAATGACTTTAGAAGATTTATTTACCAGGTCAATGTTGATATCAAAGTAATCGTTGATAATGTACCCAGCCCCGGCAATACATATAGAACCCAGGGATAATACAAAGAACAAAGATGAAGAAAGTTTAATTTGGTCATAACCCGGATGGGAGTCCATATACACAAATGGTAAAATGAAATACCTGAAAAGCATTTGAGTAAGCACAATAAAAATAAGATTGGGCCATCTGACCAGTCTGAAAAATGCAGCAATTATCTTCATGAGAAAACCTTAAAAATAATCAGATCAGGTTGAAGCAATGTCATTTTGTAATGTCCATTTATGGTTCAATTTCAATACTTTTTCTATTACGTCTCTTACGCATCCTGTGCCGCCATTATATGGAGAAATGTAAGAGGCAATTTCTTTAATCTCAGATACGGCATTTGCGGGACATGCACCCACTCCTGCCATCTTCATGCAAAAGTAGTCGGGAATATCATCGCCCATATAAAGGATTTCATGTAACGAAATATTTCTTTCAACGCATAAGTTGTTTATAAAATTTCTTTTGTTCTTTACGTTCATAAATATATCAGTTACTCCAAGTTTATTCAGACGTTCGGTAACATTAGGAGCGTCACTGCCTGAGATTACGAATATTCTGAAATTTTCTTTTATAGCCAATTGTAGTGCATAACCATCATGGACATTCATGCGCCTGAGCCAATTATTATGACTATCTATCAGCAAGCTGCCATCAGTAAGAACGCCATCCATATCGAATATAAATGTCCGGATAGATGTTAGGCGCGAAAGGAGATGCATTTTAAGAGCCATAGCTTTGAAGGGAACTATTAATTAAAAACAAATGTTTTTATTTTGTAAGATTTTTCAAATATAAACATAGGAATTCAAATTATCTATTGTGTACCTAATTTAACGACACATTCGGTTATCTTGACAATATTAGCGGCAAGGTTCCGTTATGTGAGGTGACTCAAAGAATTTACTTGCACTCAAATAATAATTCTTTTTAAGTCCTAACCAATTTTTTTTCGACTTAAATTTTTGTTTTCACTGTAACTCTTTCCGGATAAGAGTTATAAGTCCTCCCACCATAAGGCGAGGGAGTTAAGGATGAAGCTTTGGCAGCCAATAAGTTATGCAATTTAGTCAGACGATCATACTCTTAATCTTACATTTGTAATGTATTTTAATCCCGAACCTAATAATAACAGCTTCTTCAATGGGTAAGTACCTTTTACTTTCAACTTGCTTCTTAGCTGTAATATTGTACTTTCCTGCTAAAACATCTGCCCAGCTTTGTCGGGGAAGCCTGGGTGATCCTGTAGTAAACATCACATTCGGATCAGGCGCTAATCCGGGACCAGGCATTGGCAATATCACCAATTATAATTATTATTCCAGCGGTTGCCCTCCGGACGGATCTTATACAATTGCGGGTTCGTCGGGAAACTGTTTTAGTAACTCATGGCAGGTGGTAAGGGAAGATCATACGTATGGCGATAACAATGGTTATATGATGATAGTTAATGCCTCGTATAGCCCTGGTGATTTTTTTGTAAAAACCGTTGACGGGCTTTGTCCTAATACCACCTATGAATTTGCAGCATGGATGTATAATTTACTTTTACCTTCTGCCTGCAGCGGTAACGGAAACAAACCTAACATAACTTTTAATATAGAAACTTCGTCAGGAATCGTTTTACAGACATATTCTACAGGCAATATAGCTGAATCTACAGGATGGCTGCAGTACGGATTCTATTTTTCAACTACCGTCGGAGTTAATTCAGTTGTGCTGAGGATGACCAATAATGCCCCCGGTGGATGCGGTAATGATCTTCTGCTTGATGATATCACCTTTCGTCCATGCGGGCCACTGGTGTCGGCTGCCATTAATGGATCCCTTGATTCAGTAGATGTTTGTATAGGCGATACTACAGTATTTACCATGCAGGCAAGTGTTTCTGACGGTTATTCTGCGCCCATTTACCAATGGCAGATAAGCACTGACAATGGCAGCTCTTTTTCTAATATAAACGGCGCTACCAATACCACCTATGTAAGGCTGGCCACTTACAACCCTGGCAGATACCTGTACAGGCTGGCTGTTTCTCAACAGCAAAATTCGGGTATTTCGTCTTGTTCTATTTTATCTAATCTTGTGACTGTGGGAGTAAATAAATACCCTGTTATAAGGGCCACTTCTTCGGGCCGATGCACGGGCGATACTTTGCAATTAAAAGCAAATGAAGGTATTCGTTTTTTATGGACAGGTCCGGGAAATTTTGCAAGTAATGACCAAAATCCTATTATCCCTATAGCTGGAATTGCTAACAATGGTCTTTATCATGTAACCGCTGTTTCAGGCAAGGGGTGTACCATTGAAGATTCAACTATAGTTGCTTTAAGTAAAAGCCCAACAGTAAGCGCAGGCAATGACACAGAACTATGCGAAGGCAATTCCATACAATTGAAAAGTATCTCCGATATCAACGTAATTAACTATCAATGGGCACCACCCACCGGCCTTTCCGATGCAACGATCGCTGACCCGACGGCCTCTCCAATAGAAACAATTCGATACCATCTCACAGTTTCTGACGGTAAATGCAGATCTTCTGATTCACTTTTAGTATCTGTGAATAAAAAGCCTTCTGCAAGCGCAGGTACTTATAAAACAATCATCAAAGGCCAGTCTGCGACGCTCAATGGAGTAGCAGGAGGAACGGATGTCAGTTATTTATGGACACCGGGTACTTACCTTACAGGTATTTCTTCGCTTGAGCCTGTAGTAACGCCACCAGTTACCCAATTTTATACTTTGAGTGTATATTCAAACAAGGGCTGCGGTACAGCAACGGACCAGACATTAGTCAAGGTTTATAGACAATTGTATATACCGAACGCATTTTCCCCCAATGGTGATGGACTTAACGATAAATGGATGATAGAGGCGTTGCAGGCTTATCCCGGCGCTGAGGTAAAAGTTTATGACCGTTTCGGAGAAACCGTTTTTGATAATCGTGGAAAAGATATCTCGTGGGACGGTAGATTCAAAGGAGAATCACTTTCTGGGGGCGTGTATGTGTATATAATTGATTTGAAAAATGAAATGCCGGTTATAAAAGGACTGCTGACCTTAATTTTATAAATACCAGGTCAGATTGTTTCAAAATGTGTTTTGATTATTTCATAGTGGTTCTGTCTCCTGATTTAAGATAAAAATGTAACTCTCCCGTATTTGCTAATTTAATCATCAAAATTTTGTGTCTGATCAGGAATAGTGACTTCTATCTCCCCATGGCCTTCAGCTAGAATACATTGGCAACTCAGTCTTGAATTATCTTTAGGGTTCATCGCCATCGATATAAAATCTTCTTCCCTGTCTGATATTTCAGGCAAATATTCTTTTCCCTCTTCAATATAACAATGACAAGTACTACACGCACATACTCCGCCACAGTCTGTGTGTATTTCAATATCATTGTCCAGTGCCACATCCAAAATAGACTGATCGTCCTTTACATTCTCTATGGTTATGGGATCAAGACTCTTCTGCAAAAAATTAAATTTCATCTTATACATTCTTCCTCCTTAGACAAGCACAAAATTAAACTCTGGCTACAGGAATCATTTGCAAATTGGGTAATCTTTTAAAGGGAAGCCAGTATTATTTTTTGCCATGCAGTTTTATAATACTTTCTGAGAGCTTCAGATAAAGGTATTTGATATCAGGAACGGACGATAGCGTCTGCAGATGCTTACTGATCGTAAAAACATCATCTCTTACTGCCGGCCCGGTTTGCGTTAAAAAAGGTGAAATCTCTTTTACTCTCAGTGTAGTTTCTTCAATAAGTGGAATTAATGCTTTAAAGTCCAATCTTTCTTTGTTACAATATAATTCTGCAAGTGCATACAAGTGATTGGCAAAATTATTAACAAATACTGCTGCTATGTGGTAATGTAGCCTTTCGGTATCATTAGCTTCAATTACATTGTGAGAAATACTTTTTGCAAAACCTAAAATCTGGTGCAAAGTTTCTTTATTATTACCATCTATTAAAAAGGGAATTTCAGGAACATGACTGCTGGCTTTGGAGAGAGTTTGCAGAGGATATAAAACTCCATAGGTGGCGGTACTGCTGCGGAGGACATCAATGGAAACTGAACCAGCTGTATGTACAGTTAATTTATTTCTGATCCCCGGAATACTTTCAACATGATCGAGTGCTGCATCATTCAAAGCAACGATATAAATGTCGGCATCAGCCAGTTGCGGAACAATTAGCGTAGCAGTAGTCGCGGAATAAGAAGCAGCCAGTAACTTAGCATTTTCTTCATTTCTGCTTACCACCTGAACGATTTCATGCCCGGCATTTGCAATGACTTCACACAAGACGGTAGCGGTGTTTCCTGAACCAAGCATTACAATTTTCATTAAAATAATTTTTGTCTTTTATAAATAATTTTCCTTCCGTTCACGCTCCGTGTGCACAATTGGTGCCAGTATATGTGGATGGCTATATGTCCAAAAACGGGCTATGTTATATTCTCTTGCACTTATTTAAACAGTCCGTTTGCTGCAGGACAAACGAAGATAAAAGACACTTTTTATAAAACAAACTTTCTAATTAAAATTTGATTTTTAATTTTTAAACTAATATTGCAGCCATGCAAATCCATTTTTTTTAATTATATTGAATTAACTCTTTAATTGAAAGTAATGGTAAAATAAAACCAATTATGGCAAAAAATTTATTGATTGTGGAATCTCCTGCAAAGGCAAAAACCATAGAAAAAATTCTGGGTAGTGACTTCGAAGTCAGAAGTTGTTATGGTCATATACGTGACCTGGAGAAAGATGATATGGGAATTGATATAAAGAACAATTTTGCACCAAGATATAAAGTGCCTGACGAGAAGGCAAAGGTAGTAAATGAACTAAAGCAATTCGCGAAAAAAGCCGAGACCGTGTGGTTGGCATCGGATGAAGATCGGGAAGGTGAAAGCATTAGCTGGCACCTGGCGGAAGTACTTGGGCTCGATATAAATACCACCAAGCGCATTGTTTTTCATGAAATAACAAAGCCTGCGATCAATGCTGCGGTACAAAACCCGCGTATTATTGATATGAACCTTGTGAATTCCCAACAGGCAAGGAGAGTTTTAGACAGGCTGGTTGGATTTGAGCTGTCCCCCGTACTTTGGAGAAAAATAGGAATGAAAGGGGGTCTGAGCGCAGGCCGGGTGCAAAGTGTAGCGGTAAAGCTGATCGCTGAAAGAGAACGGGAAATTAATCAATTTAAGTCCACAGGTAGTTTTAAAATAGAAGCTTTACTGGCCTCCGCCGATGAGTCGGGTAAAAAGATCTCTTTTAAAGCGGAGGATGGCGGAACAAGAACTATTGAAGAAGCGGAAAAATTTTTAGAACGGTGTAAGAATGCCAATTACTCAGTAAAAGATATAATAGTAAGACCAGGCAAACGAACTTCTGCTGCGCCTTTTACTACTTCCACGTTACAGCAGGAAGCAAGCAGAAAATTAGGCTATGGTGTGAGTAAAACCATGATCATTGCTCAAAAATTATATGAGAGTGGGAAGATCACCTACATGCGAACCGACAGTGTGAATCTGAGCGCCACTGCTAAAGAACAGATTAAAACCGAAGTGCTAAAAAGCTACGGAGAGAAATACTTACAGCTACGCAATTATAAAAACAAAAACGAAAGTGCTCAGGAGGCACATGAAGCCATTCGCCCGACTGATATGGGTGAGAGCAGAATTGACAATCCCGAAACGGCGCGGCTTTATGAACTTATCTGGAAACGCACCATCGCCAGCCAGATGAGTGATGCCATTCTTGAAAAGACCACTGCCAAAATAAAAATAAGCACTGTTGAAGATGAGCTTACTGCTACCGGAGAAGTCCTGAAATTTGATGGCTTTTTAAAGGTATACAACGAAGGAAATGATGATGAAGACGTGGATAATCCTGGATTTGGAGGCGAAAGCCGTCTTCCTGCTCTGAGGATTAATCAACCCCTTGATTTTGAAGGAATGACTGCAACTGAAAAATTTACCCGGCATGCTCCAAGATATACAGAGGCTTCCCTGGTAAAAAAATTGGAAGAATTAGGAATTGGAAGGCCAAGTACGTACGCACCAACTATAAGTACTATCATTAAAAGAAGTTATGTAGAGAAAAGAGACAAGGAGGGAACGAAGCGTGAAATAAGGATTTTAAAACTTTCAAAAGAAAATTCAATTAGTAAAATAAACACTTCTGAAATTACCGGAGCCGAAAAAAGTAAACTGTTTCCGACTGACCTGGGACTGGTAGTTACCGATTTTTTGAACCAGCATTTTGAAAAGGTAATGGATTACTCTTTTACCGCCAATATTGAAGAAGAATTTGACAAGATAGCAGAAGGTAGATTACGGTGGAATACAATGGTGGGTGAGTTTTATGAACCTTTCCATGAATCAGTAGAACACACGCTTGAAAATGCTGAGCGCGCCAAAGGTGAACGTGAATTGGGAAAAGACCCTGGAAGCGGAAAGCCGGTAATAGCCCGTATGGGAAGGTATGGCCCCATGGTGCAGATTGGTTCTGCTGAAGAAGAAGAAAAACCACGTTTTGCAAAATTAAAAGCCACGCAGAGTATAGAAACTATTAGCCTTGAAGAAGCCATGGATCTTTTCAAATTACCATTATCCCTGGGTGAATTTGAAGATAAAGAAGTTCTTGTAAACATGGGAAGGTTTGGCCCGTATGTAAAATGGGGAGAACAATTTATTTCTATGCCCAAGGGTGAGGAACCGACTGACGTGGATCTGCCGAGGGCAATAGAAATCATAAAGGCCAAACAGGTAGAGGAGGCACCAATAGCTCACTACGAAGAGAAACCTGTTACAAAAGGTAAAGGACGTTTCGGACCTTTTATTAAGTGGAATGACCTTTTTATCAATGTGCCTAAGGCTTATAATTTTGATAGTCTCACCCAGGAAGATTGCAATGAGCTCATACGCAAAAAGATAGAAAAAGAAGATAATCGTTTTATAAAGCAATGGACTGGAGATAAGATTGCCATTGAAAATGGAAGATGGGGTCCTTTCATCCGGTTTGGTAAGCAGATGCTAAAAATACCTGGAAAACCCGGCGGAGGTAAATATGTGGCTGAAGAATTAGCCGTTTTGGATTTAGAAGACGTGAAGAAAATGATTTTACAGCAAGATCCAAAGGCTTTTGATAAAAAATTGCCTGCGAAGAAGACAGCAGCAAAGAAAACCGCAACTAAAAAGGCAGTTAAGAAAAAAAATTGATGGGTTAAGTAAACCTGTTCCGAAAATAAAAAGGTTTACAAACTTTTCTATCTTTACATCAGAAACGAGAGGATTTCAGATCAAGGGAGTTGTATGTTGCTGGTTGCAGAAGCCAGAACCACTGGCAGGTGGGTTTGACCTGAGTCTCCGCCACGAACAAAATAAGCATGGCCAAGGGACTTCCAATACATTCAGATTTGGAATGCCTTCTCAGAAACCTAATTGAAAAATAGATTTTTCAAATGCTTGAAAACAAAGAAATATCTGCACTTTTCTATTTAATAGATGATCCTGATGATGAAGTTTTCAGCACAGTCACTGAACGAATTATATCACATGGCCGCAGTATCATACCCAATCTTGAACATTTGTGGGAAAACAGCGCCGACCATCAGGTACAGGAAAGGATTGAATTAATTATTCATAAATTACATTTTCGCGATTTAACAGAAGAATTCCTCGATTGGAAAAACGGTAACCAGGAACTAT
>JBDTIC010000281.1:0-3617 GCA_039936595.1 Ginsengibacter sp.
CTCTCTTTGTTGTAACCAACACTACACCGCCGGCACCTCTTGACCCATAAATAGCGGCAGAAGAAGCATCCTTTAATACTTCAATAGACTGAACATCATTCATATTTAAAGATCCCAGATTTCCTCCGGGAACTCCATCAATCACAATTAAAGGTGAATTACCCGCACTAATTGAATTATATCCTCTAATATTAATTTCAGGAGCCTCCCCGGGCCTGTCATGTTGTGTAGTAATATTAACACCTGCCATACGGCCAATGATAGCATTCTCTAATCTTTCAGTAGGTATTTGATCTAATTTGTCATTTTCAATCTTTGAAATAGACGCCGTAACAGAACTTCTTTTTTGAGTCCCATAACCAATCACCACCACCTCATCACCAAGAGAAACTAAAGGTTTTAATTGAATTGTAACATTGGTCCGACTACCCATTGCCACTTCAGTGGATTCAAAGCCAACAAAAGAAATAATCAAAGTAGAGTTGGGTGCTGCATTTATAGAAAAGGTGCCATTT
The DNA here is from genome assembly GCA_039936595.1 of Ginsengibacter sp. Taxonomy (GTDB): domain Bacteria; phylum Bacteroidota; class Bacteroidia; order Chitinophagales; family Chitinophagaceae; genus Ginsengibacter. Next base: position 516 of record JBDTIC010000281.1, read on the forward strand.
GCATCAGATTTAGTACCATTGGGAGTGCCCTTGACTAAAATAGTAGCTCCTGCCAGAGGCTGGCCTTTATCATCTGTTATAGTACCGCTAATATCAATTAGGAGCGGCGGAGTTGACACTGACCCGGTTGCGATGGGACTGACGGCCAAAGACCCTGTTTGAGGCTTTAACTTAACCACAATTATTTTTTCAACAATGCTGTAGGTAAAAGGCTGATCCCTGAAACATTGGTCCAATGCATATTCCAAAGAACTGTTCTTTATTTCGAGGGTTACCTTTTTTGCATTCTGTAATAGCTTACTTTCATACCAGAAATCATAACCTGTTTGCTTTTTAAGCTCTTGAAACACTTTTTCCAACGTTGCATTTTTTACCGTCAGTGTTACAGATTGAGTATAACCTTTTGCCGACAACTGGAGGCAGGCAATGGTAAGTAAAACAATGGTCATCTTCATAATGAGCCAGGTTTTTTTGATGAGGGTGGTGCCGCTTTTATTGGGGAAAGCGACACTTTTCGATACAGCAATTAATTGCATAGTTTTGCATTGATTTTAGTTAAAAAATAACGGTTTCGTGATCGTTGATTTAGCTGATTTTTTGCTGGATTATGATCGCCATCGTAATCCGGCTTTTTTTATTAATATTCTTTAAATTTTTATTACTAATTAGGTCATAGTCAATTTTATTTAGTGATTATTATGGCAATACGGTTATTGTTCCGGCATATCCATTTGATGAACCTTCTTCAAGTCTGAAATGAATATTACTTAATTCGAGTATCTTTAATATTGCAGATAAATTATTTTTTCTTGAAATATCCGCAGTAAAATATCTCAAAGGAACATTGCTTTTATATTCCACATTCACATCGTACCAACGCATTACTTGTCGCATGATAGTTTTAAGATCAGCATTATTATAATAGAACCTTCCGTTTTTCCATGCCATAACCTCATCTACATCAGCCGTCGTAATAGTTATGGCATTGTCAGCTAATTGACTTACCCTGGCTTGTTCTCCGGGATTAATCAAAACAGTTTTTTCATGGTCCTTAATCCTTACACTTCCCTCCAGTAACGTCGTCTTTACAAAAGGCTCATCACTGTATCCATTAATATTAAAATGTGTACCAAGCACTTCAACATCTACAGCATTTACTTTTACATGAAAGGGCTGCCTGGCATTATGCGCTACTTCAAAATAGGCCTCCCCTGTAATAGTTACCTTTCTTTCTTTACCTACAAAAGCCGTAGGATAGGTAATGGATGAAGCAGCATTGAGCCATACATCAGATCCGTCAGGTAATAACAGTTTATATTGCCCTCCCATAGGAGTAGATAAAGTGTGGTATTCTACCGCATTGCTCTTTCCCTCATAATCCAGCTTCCCAGCGATATTGGTAACTTTCAGATTGCCTTGCTGTACGATCTTACCCTGCGCACTATCCAAAATAATTTGCTTACCATCGGCAAGCGTTAAAACCGCTTTATTGCTGCCAGGAGCCAAATCAGGAATTGGGGCTTTGACAGCAGCTACCTGTTGCTGCTGATCCTGATGCGGGCTAAGTAAACGTCGCACACCAAAAAATAAAAGACCCAGAACACTCGCGGCCACCAGCGCCTGTTTCCAACTATACTTTGATAAATTTACCAGTTTGCCGGACTTCTTAATTGAAGGTTTTAAAGAACCCTTCTTCTGCATTATTTGCAGGAAAATTATCTCTCCTTTTTCAGCATCTGCTAATTCCGAAAAGCTTTTCTGTTTTAACCATTCGTCAATGACAGATTTTAAAACATGTTCTTCTTTATTTACTAATTGGAGGAACTCATTCAATTCAATGTCGGAAAGAGTACCCGCAAGATAGCCGTCCAAAAGTTCTTCTAAATGCAACAAATTTTTAATTTTGATTATTACTTGTCAATGCAGCGCAAATATGAAGACAGTAAAAAGATATACTTGTACCAGTCAGAAAAAATATTTTATAAAAATCCCAGTTGTAAAGTTTCGTGCGGGTGTCAGTGCATGACCGCTCAACTGACCAAAGAAAGAAATGAGATAAAATTTAAGGCAGAAGTTCTTTCAGGTTTATGTATAAAAGCATTAGGGTTAGCCCTTGCTGTAATCTATGACGAATCATTTCCAGCGCTTTGGCCAGGTGGTTACGAACTGTATTAGGTGCAATACCAAGACGCTCTGCCATTTCATTGCGGCTCATTCCTTCTTCGCGGCTCATGCGATACACCATTTTTTGCTGTTGAGGGAGGAGCTCTATTACCTCGGCCATGATCTGTTCAGCCTCCTTCTGTAATAATTTCACTTCGGGAGTTTCTTTAGTATCATGGAAATACTCAAACAGGTGGTTGGTAAAAAGTATGTCGGTTGACTTTTTCTTTAGCTCATTAAAAATATGGTTGCGTGCAACTATAAATAAATAATTACGAAAATTTTCTACATCTGGCAACTGTTCTTTTTTTAACCATAGTTTCATGAAAATTTCCTGTACCATATCTTCAGCCATTGGGGCGGATTTGGTGAGCATATAAGCCACACCATACATGTTTTGCCAGTGCTCATCAAACAAACGGCGAAAGGCAGATTCATCTCCTCCAGCTACTTGTTGCAATACTTCAGTTTCAATATATGTCGTCGAATTTTGCAATTACTTTTTTTTGATAAACTACAGCAATGAAGTTAGTAAAACTTCTACAAAGGGAGCCATAACGTTATCAAAAATGATATCCGGCAATGAGATAGAGATCGTTTAAGTTCTCCTATGATACCAACTTTTCATTTACTATCGCTGCCATGATACTCCTCTAATTTCACCGAAGCCTCCTTAAGCAATGCAATATCCATCTCATGCACTTCTTCGCCGTGGCCTATATCAGCAAGCAGCATAATAGTTAATTGTCCTCCAAGGTGCTCCCTGAATTCCTGCAAACCTTTTAGTATTTCACTGTTCTCCTCGCTGACCTGGAGCAGCGGGTGGGTAATGTCAAAACCAAGTTTGACCAGCAGATCAACAACTCTTTGTGCTTTTTGCATAGAAAGCCGTCCTGATAAAGCAGAATAAAGTGTATCCAGAGCCATGCCCATAGCCAC
>JBDTIC010000282.1:0-9062 GCA_039936595.1 Ginsengibacter sp.
TTTGGGGGTGAACTATAATAAAGTAGACCTGTCTTCTTTAAAAAAGTGGAATCATCTCTCATCAGATGAGGTGACCGTGGGTACTCCTATGATAATCGGCTATTTAAAAGTAGATAAAACCCAATCCGCGTTTGCACAAAATGAAGCGGCCCCATCTACAAATGTGACTACTACAGCCAGGGAACAAGCTCCTCTGTCAGCTTCACCCGAAGTGGTTACAGAACATGCACCGGTGACAACCGACCCTCAACCTGCGAAAACACAAAATTCCGTAACGGTTGCAACTCCAAACATCGAGCCCGCAGTTACCACAACGCAGTCAGGCAACACGGCAAACCCGAGCTTTTCAGGTGGTTATTTCAAAGCCCTGTACGGCCAACAAACTGTCAATAAGACTCCGGTTAATAATAGTGGTAGCGCTGGTATATTCAAATCTACCAGTGGTTGGCAGGATGGTAAATATTATTGTTTTTACAACGATGCGCTGCCTGGCCTTATTTTAAAAATCACCAATATGAGTAACGGTAAAAGTGTATATGCCAAAGTACTAGATGCCATCCCTGACATCAGGCAAAATGTAGGTTTATCAGTAGTTCTCAGCAATGCGGCGGCTGAAGGATTAGGTGCTATAGGTGATAAATTTGAATGCGCCATCGATTATGCCAAATGAACAGGATTAAAATGACTTTAATTCTCAAACTATAGTGGCTGCAAAGCAATCGAATTATCAATAATTTATTTGATATTGAGTATTGATAAAAGATAGTCTGCAAAGCCTTTTGCAAGAGACAATTAGTTGATAGATAGTAGATATACGCGTATCTTGATGGTGTATATACGACATTAAATTGTTATTTATTGATTACTTTTGAACGCAAAGAATGAGAGGAGCGGATCGCTCATAAAATCAGGCGGCAGAAGATTTGAATTTTGTTATTTCAATCTTTTTAGGCCAGGTAAATATAGTTCGTTTCGTAATTAATTTCCTGAATCATACAGGAATTCTTTCATTCATTTTTGAACTAATAATCCTATCCTTATCATAAATGAACGTTTTTTTTAGAAAATTACCTTTAATCATTAAATTATTGATGATAGGAATAATTCCTATCATCTTTTTAATTTATTTCTCGGTAATAATCTATAAAGAGAAGTCTCAAACTGTTCAACTAATCGGCAATTATATTGAAAAAGTCAATCAATCGACAAAACTGGGAGAATTAATAGATGAGCTTTCCAATGAAAGAAGATACAGTTATCAATATGTCATTAAAAAAATAAGCTTTGATAAACTAATTGAACACAGGCGCAAAACAGACTCAATTATAAAAGTACTGGAAGAAAGCTCCGATATTACGTTAACTAATTTTAAAAAATATACATTCCTTCATAACCTGGATGAAATACGATCCATAATAGATACTGCAGGAAACACATCCAAAGAAACAACTGATTACTATACGGACGCCATTTTAAGATTAAATTCACTAAACGCTATTATTCCAGAAAATGCTTTCGTCATGCATATCTACCAGGATATGATTACTCAAAGAACACTTTCTGAAATGGTCACCTATCTCGGTATTATACGAACTAACATATTCAATTCTCTGTACTCGCAGGACGATAGTCCTGAAATGATATTAAATACCCTTGCCCTGTATAAGACTTATAAAAGTTACGAATCAGAATTGCTATTGAAAGCATCTCCGGCATCAATACGAACATATAGCAATAAGAAAAAAATAACAGATTATGGATCTACCTTGTTTTATCTTGATAGACTATTTTCAAATTTACATTTCGATAGTAGCTACAGTGAGGATAAGTGGTGGAAGGTCTGCACCATGGGCATGCAGGTGTTAAGAACACAAGAAAGGAATTTAGCCCAATCCGTTAGCTTAAAAATAAGAGAGAGATACGAGCATGAAAACTCTATAAAAAATATAACAATAATTTTCCTGCTTCTCTCAGTTTTGTTTGTGATGATCTTTGTCGCTTATACTATAAATGATATTACTAAATTATTAAGAGAGCTAAGAATGGCTGCACGAAAGATTTCAACAGGCGCCACCGGTTTGGAATTGAAAAATATGCCACAAGGAGTAATAGGAAGCCTTGCAAAATCTATTTCACAAATTGATAAAAACAATTTATTGATGGCACAGGCCGCCAGTGAAATCGGGAAAGGAAATTTTGATGTAGCTATCCATGCAAGGAGTGATCAGGACATACTTGGAATTTCCATTATTAAAATGAAGAATGATCTTCGTGAATTTAATTCGCAAAAGGATAAGATTCAAAAGGAAACAGAGGACCTTGTTTATAAAAGAGATGAATTTTTTACTGTTGCAAGCCATGAACTAAAAACCCCGGTTACTTCGTTAAAAGCGTACACACAATTATTGTTGATGGATGCCACCAGTGCCGGGGATGAACAAAATAGAGCGATGCTTTATAAAATGGATCAGCAGATTGCAAAACTTACATGCCTGATCAATGATCTCCTCGATACTTCAAAATTACAAGGTGGTTCTATCATATATGATAAAGAACCCTTTCAAATGGCAAAATTGATACAAGAGACTATAGAGAAATTAAGGCCGTCAGCACCTGATTATGAGTTTATCTTTAAAGACGATACCGATGCTTATGTAAATGCAGATCATGAAAGAATAGGGCAGGTCATCAACAATTTTTTAACGAATGCAATCAAATACGGTGGTAATTCTAATAAAGTTATTATACGGCTAAAACAAATGGATGACAAAATTATTTGCTCAGTAGAAGATTTTGGTAAAGGTATTGCGCCTGAAGAACAAGGTAAAATTTTCGAACGTTTCTATCGAATTTGCGGTAAGAATAGGAATACTTTCCCCGGACTTGGTTTAGGACTTTATATTAGTAAAGAAATAATTGAAAATCAAGGTGGCAAAATAGGTGTGATAAATGAAGAGGGAAAAGGCAGCGTGTTTTATTTTGAGCTACCTAAAAGTGAGGTACCCATGGAAACAAAATAATGATTTATTAAGTTGTAAAATTGAGGTAAAACGAATTCTATTTTGCCACTTCCATCTTTATTCTCTTATTCTTTATCTTCTGATCTTTTACCAAATGTAGTAAATGATTCATTTTTATTTTTCGGATAGCCGCGAAAGAAAAAAAATCTTTTACTTCTATCAGACCAATATCTTCCTTTTTCAACATTCCTCTCTTGGTCAAAAAACCAACAATGTCCACCTTGTTAACTTTGTCCTTTTTACCTGCAGCAATGAAAAGCGTAGCCCATTTTGGCTTGTCTGGCAGGATGACATCTTCAGGTAATTTTATTTCTTCTGTTTCATTATTAATATAAGGAGGGATTTTTTCTTCTTCGTTTAAAATTAAGATTGCAGTACCACTGGCTTCCATCCTTGCAGTACGTCCATTTCTATGTATAAAGGCATCCTCAGTTAATGGCAAATGATAATGAATAATGTAGCGGATATTCGGAACATCTAATCCCCTGGAAGCAAGGTCTGTAGTTACTAATACATTGGCAGTACCATTCCTAAATTTGGATAAAGCGCTATCTCTTTGTTGCTGCTCCATCCCACCGTGATAAAATTCATTATAAATTCCCTTTTCGGATAGCAAACCACTGGTTCTTTCTACTGCCTCGCGATGATTACAAAATACGATGGCAGAGCGATTACCAAGAAAACAAAGTAACTTAAAAAGTGTGTCCGACTTATCTTTATCAGTTGACAAAACTGTTTTTATTGCAAGCCCTTCCGTTTTTTCACCAGGTACTAAAAAATTAAGTTTCTCCACGTCTTTCAGCCTGATAAATTCCGGGATTTCTTCCGCATCTGTTGCTGATGTAAGTATCTTTTTTGAAATGTTTTTTAAAGAGTCAATGATGAATTTTATTTCTTCAAGAAAACCTAATTCAAGCGATTTATCAAACTCATCCAACACCAATGTAGATACAGAATCTACCGTAATATTGGCCCTCCTGATATGATCACACAACCTTCCCGGCGTGCCTACGATCACCGTAGGCGGCTCTACGAGATTGTTTTCTTCAATTTCCCTTTTATGACCGCCGTAAGTAGAAGTAATTTTATATCCTGTGCCCATTCTTTTAAAAACCTGTTCAATCTGCATAGCCAATTCCCGCGAAGGAACGACAATAAGCGCCTGTGTATTTTTATTGCCTGGTTCCATATTTTCAAGAATAGGTAGTAAAAATGCCAGTGTTTTCCCAGAGCCTGTCGCGGAAAGGATAATAATATCTTCCGATTTTTTATTGGCTGCCAGAGCTGCCAATTGCATTTCATTAAGAGTATCTATCTTTAAAAGAGTCAGTATATTTTCCAGGTCGTATTTTTTCGTCTTCATAGCTGCGAAAGTACAGAAAGCATAGGTGGCGAGTCATTTTCGTTTAAAGACATAAAAGAACTATTGAGTATAAGATACCTGTTGATTTTATTTCTTAAATTTATTGTTTCGAATAATTTGAAAAAGAAAATAAATATTTACCTGTTTCTGGTTGTCATCCTGGTCTTTTTAATAATTAAAGGCGCAGGACGATTTAATGATAACAACACCGGTAAGCAGGACTTCAGAAATACCAGCCATCTTATCCTTACCAAACATGCGCGGTGCAGAATGGATTGCCGGCAAATAACCATGGATGAAATAAAAGAAATATTAAAAAACGGACATCTCAACACAGCTAAAAGTGGCATTGGTGCAAAAGGAGATAATACCTATGCGCTTGATGGTTACAGCCTCGAAAAACAACACATAAGAGTAGTGGTAGCCCCTGAAAATAATGGATTAGTAGTGATCACATGCATTGATCTGGATAAAGAATGGCAGTGTGATTGTAATTAAATTGATTAAAACTTTTCTATGTAAATTTGTCTTCAACGATTCGCTTTTAAAATGAAAATGAAATTCAAATCTTATCTGGCAAAACCATTTGCCCTTTATATCTATAAGCAGGTAAAGAGGTCAATGTTCACCGCAATTGCTGATCAGGACGACATCTTCAATACATTAATAAAAACAGCTTCCAAAACTGAATTCGGCAAGGAACATAGTTTTGAAATAATAAAGTCACATGCAGATTTTGTAAAGCAGGTGCCACTCAGAAATTATGAAGAATACAAAGGATACATTGAAAAAATAAAGCAGGGAAAACAAAATGTTCTGTGGAAAGGCTTACCGATTTATTTTGCAAAAACGAGTGGAACTACCAGTGGTATTAAGTACATTCCCATTACCAGGGATTCGATTGACAACCACATTGACACAGCAAGGAATGCACTCCTTTGTTATATGGCACAAAGCGGAAATTCTGAATTTGCAGATGGCAAAATGATTTTCTTAAGCGGTAGTCCTGAATTGGAAAGGTTGGGTGGCATTCCCACGGGGAGATTAAGCGGTATTGTAAATCATCATATCCCAAGATATTTGAGATCCAACCAGCTGCCTTCCTTTGAAACAAACTGCATAGAAGACTGGGAAGAAAAATTATTTAAAATTGTAGAAGAAACCATTGATGAAAGAATGACCCTTATTAGTGGTATCCCCCCGTGGGTGCAAATGTATTTCGATGTATTGAAAAAGAAAACCGGTAAAAAAATAAAAGATATTTTCCCCGATTTCAGTGTATTTGTACATGGCGGCGTAAACTTTGAACCTTATAAGGCAAAACTGTTTGAAACGATAGGTAAAGAAATTGACACCATAGAAACGTATCCTGCGAGTGAAGGCTTTTTCGCCTTCCAGGACAGCCAGAAACAAACTGGCCTTTTGCTAAATACCAATAGCGGTATCTTTTTTGAATTTGTACCGGTTGAAGAAATATCTAAAGAAAATCCGACGCGGCTTAGTCTAAAGGATGTAGAGGTAGATAAAAATTACGCACTGGTAATAAGTAACAATGCTGGATTATGGGCTTATAATATCGGGGACACGATAAAATTTGTTTCACTAAATCCATATAGAATAGTAGTTACAGGTAGAGTAAAACATTTTATTTCTGCCTTTGGCGAACATGTTATCGGCGAAGAAGTAGAGGATGCTCTAATGAAAGCAGCAGAAGCTGAAAATATTAAAATAACAGAATTTACGGTTGCCCCGAATATTTCAAATACAGGCGAAAAAAGCTTTCACGAATGGTATGTAGAATTTGAAAATACACCAGAAGATCCCAATCGCTTTGCCGAAAGGGTGGACGACAATTTGAGAAAGAAAAATATTTATTACGACGATCTTATTAAAGGAAACATTCTGCAACCTTTGAAATTGCAGGTAATTCAAAAAGGAGGTTTTATCAATTATATGAAAAGCGTAGGTAAGCTGGGCGGCCAAAATAAAGTGCCACGTCTCAGCAATGATCGAAAACTCGCTTCAGCCTTACAGAAATGGGTAAGGCAGGAACCTGCGGAGTCATTTAGAGAATAAGTTTTATTTCATCAAAACAATACACCGATAAGACCAAATGGATAACGCCTTCCACAATGTATGTGTGAAGGTTTAATCTTATGATATTTTATAGCAATACTTCTTATCAAACACCGCCACGTTCACGTCCGCGCAACACCCTGCTAACCATATAGTTTTGCAAGGACAAAAACCGGCAAACTATCATAACAAAACATTTAAGGAAAATACAACCCCTACTAATTATTTTTTATTACTTTTGCCTTTTAATTCTTCAAATAATTATAAATACAGGCCTTGAAAAAAAATAATTTATATCATTTCTTTTCCCCGGCAACGGTATATTCATCGCGACGTGGATGCTGATAGGCCGAGCAGTTAAAAACCGCCCCTATCAGTGAAGAAAAATCCCCCGCTCACTTCTCCATCTATTTGTTAATTTAAATTTTTTGCAAATTGGAACAATCAAATATTGTTGTTCGTGTTGCAATTCCTGAAGATATAATTTACGCAACTGTAATTACAGATGAAATGGCAGCATCTGCCCAGGCGCGTGGAACAGGAATAGCCAAACGGTCGCCTGAATATATTTCTCAAAAAATGACGGAGGGTAAAGCGGTAATCGCTGTTACTACGGATAAGAAGTGGGTGGGCTTTTGTTATATTGAAGCGTGGGGACATGACAAATTCGTAGCCAACAGCGGCCTGATTGTAGCACCTGAATACAGAAAGACAGGTATTGCGAAAAATATTAAGCAAAGAATATTTGCACTCTCGCGCGAGAAATATCCTGATTCCAAAATTTTCGGACTCACTACTGGCCTGGCGGTAATGAAAATAAATAGTGATCTAGGATACAAGCCAGTCACGTATTCTGAATTGACTGATGATGACAAATTCTGGGAAGGATGTAAGAGTTGCGTGAACTATGAAATCCTGATGAGCAAGGGACGAAAGAATTGCATGTGCACAGCCATGCTTTACGATCCGTCAGAGCATCCGCAACCAAAAGAAACCGCTACTGAATTTAAAAGGAAGTCAAAGTTGTATGAAAGATTCATGCGGTTGAAAAAAAATAAACTTATTAACTATTGGAAAAAGAAAAGAATGGAAAAACTAAAATCCATATTCAGCTTTTTCTATAACTTTTAAATGAAAATTTTGAATGAGTAAGAAAGTAGTAATCGGATTTAGCGGCGGTCTTGATACTTCCTATTGTGTAAAATATTTTACTGATGAACTGAATTACGAAGTGCATAGTATTATTGTCAATACAGGAGGTTTTAACGAAGAAGAATTAAACCATATTGAAAAACATGCAAAAAATCTTGGAGTTTCTTCGCATACCACTATAGACGCTACCCAAAGTTATTACGACAGTATTGTTAAATATCTTATTTACGGAAATGTTTTAAAAAATAATACCTACCCTTTGAGTGTAAGCTCAGAAAGGGTGTCACAGGCCTTGCATATTGCCGAGCATGTAAAAAAAGTTGGAGCAGATGCTGTAGCTCACGGAAGTACCGGGGCGGGAAACGACCAGGTAAGATTTGACATGATTTTTCACATTATGATTCCTGGAGTAGAGATCATTACACCCATCCGTGATATGCAATTATCAAGACAGGAAGAAATCGATTATCTTAAGTCGAAAGGTGTGAAAATGAATTTTGACAAATCAGTTTATTCAATCAATAAAGGTTTATGGGGAACGAGTGTTGGCGGAAAAGAAACGCTGTCCTCCAACGGCATGTTACCGGAAGAAGCATGGCCTACACCATTGACTAAGCATGATTCTGAAGTTGTAAAATTACATTTTGATAAAGGTGAATTGACCCGCGTTAATGAAAAATCATTTGAACATCCAGTAAAAGCCATTCAACATTTGCAAAATATTGCAGGGCCTTACGCTATTGGCCGGGATGTGCATGTGGGTGATACGATCATTGGTATCAAGGGAAGAGTAGGCTTTGAAGCAGCAGCCCCTATGGTAATAATTAAGGCACATCATGCTCTTGAAAAAAATGTGCTTACCAAGTGGCAGCTAACTCTCAAAAGCCAGTTGGCAGACTTCTATGGTAATTGGCTGCATGAAGGGCAACTATTAGATCCTGTGATGCGTGATATTGAGGCCTTTTTTACTTCATCTCAGCAAAATGTAACGGGTGATGTTTACATACAACTAATGCCTTATCGTTACCAGGTCACGGGTATTGAGTCGCCATTTGATCTTATGAATGGTAAATTTGGGAAGTATGGGGAAATGAATACAGGATGGAGTGGTGAAGATGTGAGAGGATTTAGTAAGATATTTGGAAATCAAACAGCTATTTATCATGCTGTAAAAAATAATGTGGATGGACAGTAAAGTAAGAGTAGGAATTATTGGTGGCGCCGGGTATACGGGTGGAGAGTTAATAAGATTGCTGATTAATCATCGTTCTGTAGAAATTGTTTATATACAGAGTAAGAGCAATGCAGATAAAGATATTTCCACAGTTCACCAGGATTTATTTGGGCAGACAACTATGAAATTTTCTCATGAGATAGACCATAATATTGATTTGCTTTACTTGTGTGTGGGTCATGGCAATTCCTTAAAATTTTTGGAAGAAAATGATGTT